>CAYGDM010000027.1:0-14191 GCA_964348685.1 uncultured Candidatus Peribacteria bacterium
TCCCCGTTCCGCTCTACGCGGAACGACCCTCTCCCGACGGGAGAGGGTGGCGCACGAGCGCCGGGAGAGGGGTTTTCAATGCGTTCCCGTCGTTCCGAACCCTCCGCGCGTCTCCGCGCCGTGGTCGTCGACTTCCTGCCACTCGGCTTTCTCGATGCGCACGAATGTCGCCTGCGCGATGCGCTCGCCGCGTTCCACCGTCACGGGTTCTTTCGTGAAGTTCTGCACCTGCACGAGCAGCTCGTCTTTCGGGCCGTGGTAGTCCTGGTCGATGATCCCGACACCGTGGGGGAGTGCGAGGCCCTTCTTGCGCGGCAAGGACGAACGCGACGCGATCATGAGCATGTAGCCCTCGGGCACCTTCACGATCACGTTGCTCGGCACGAGGCCGATCGCGCCGGGTTCGATGGTCGTCGTTTCGCGCGTAACCATGTCGAACGCGACCGCGCCTGCGGTGGCGTAGGTCGGCAGGGGGAGGTCTTTGTCGATACGCGAAATGTGGATCTTCATGGCGCGAGCCTACCGCACGCCGCGTGACGCGTCACTTCTTCCCTTTCTTCTTGCCAGTCTGGCGCAACGCGGCATCGGCCTTCGCACGGATTTCCGGATCGGTCGCGTCGTCATCGACGACCATCTGTAGCAGGGTGATCGCCGCGCCGCCGCGTTCGCGTGCTACTTCCTCGATGCGTTCGACCGAGACGAGCCCCTGTTGGATCATCGTCGGGAAGATGAACCGACCACCCTGGTCCTTGTGTTTTTCGGTGAGGATCACGTCCGCGCCCGACGATTTGAGGGCGTAAGCGACGTATTCTTCGAGGTTCTTGCATGTCCACCGGCGCAGGACGCTCTGCGCATCTTTCATGTCCCGACGTTCCGCATCCGACAAGCTCCGGTCTTTTTGCAGGTCGATCAGTTCTTGGTCGGCATCGATGATGTGCGAGAACATGTAGCGCGCTTTCACCGGGTGCGCGAAGCCGTTGTTCGTGACGGCGCCGACGGCTTTCATGACCTCGAGGTTGCCGCGGATGATTTCCGACCTCTTGATGAAGAAGTCGTCGCCGAGGTCCGCCACGGGCACGTCGCGCATCTGGTCGGCGTAGTATTCGATGTGGAACGGTGCCAGTTTGGGGGTGTAGATCGTGGCGATCTTGCCGTTCGGAAGGGGGGTCGGCTGCGACGCGAGCAACTGCGCTTGGATTTTGAGGAATAACGCTTTCGTTTCTTTGTCGTCTTTTTTGAGTGATGGGTCGAGGTCGGTCAGGTACTCGCGCACGGCCACGGTCAATTTGCCGAGGCGCGATTCGTTTCCGTTCTTGTCGGGGAGGTGGCCGAAGTCCACGTTCGGGCTATCGCCGTTGTCGTAGAGCATGTCTTTGTCGTACTTGACCATGCCGATGTACATCTGCTTTCCCTTGCCGCAGACGCGGTCGTACCATTCGCGCGGTGCATATTTGCGGAATAGGGGATTGTTTTCGTACGCGTCCAGGATCACGAGCGTGAGCCACGTGGACATGTGGCCGTCGACGACTTTGCTCATCGCCTCATTCGCGATGCCCATCGCGAACCACACACTGAGTCCGTTGACCGCTCCTTGGAACGGTTCGATGTAGCCTTCCATGTTCGAGCGGCCTTTGACGAGCGCCGAGCCGTTCTTGATCGACTTTTCCTTGCCGTCGTTGTTCATGAACTTCAGGTTGTCGAAGTACGAATCGATCTGTGGATCCGTCCATTCGGTCGGCACGAGCTGGCTGATCGTATAGCCACCGGGGAATTGGTATTTCTGCCAGGTGTTTTCTTCGATGTCGAACAACATGCCTTTCCCCGCTGCGAATTCGAGCACGGCGCGGGTGCGGTTCATGTCGCCCATGCGCATGTAGTATTTAAGCAGGCCTTCTTTCGCATGTTGGTCGCCGAATAGGTCGCCGAAACCATAGTCTTTGCGGCTATTGCCGAGTTCTTTCTTGTAATCGTCCATGATGTCGTCGTTTTTCTTCTGCTGTTGTTCCTCGAGCACGTTCACGAGGTCGCCGCCGCCGCTGCCCGGCAAGAGCGCGGCAACGCGGCCGATGCTCAGAGCTGCGCGCGTGATGCGGCCGATGCTCTTGCGTTTGCGCAGTTCCTTCACGCTCTCGATGACTTCCGTGAACGCCGCTTTCCATTCGTTGTACGTGAGCCATTCGATGCCGAGGGCGTTGTTAATCTCCACGAGTTGACTTTGGATGATCCGGAACGGGTTTTGCATTTCCCATGCCTCGGCCGCGTTCGTTTGGCCGCCTGCGTTGCTGTAGCTGTTTTCCGCGCGTTCGGCCTCGAGTACCGCCTGCAGGTTCATCTTCACGAGGTCTTTCATTTTAATTTTCCGCTTCTTCTCTTTGATGATGTCATCTTGGTGGAGGATTTTTCGTGCCACTTCTGTGTCGTCGGCGATGCGGTACTTCAGTTCGGTGATACCCGACGCGTCCGAAATCCCTTTGATGATCGCCTGTCTCTCCAGGGTCGTGCATAATTCCCACATTTCCTCTTCCGTCGCGCCCACGCCCTGCCGCGTCGGATCGATGGGCATTTTGCCGGGCAATTCCTGTAGGGATTTTTGCACCTCTTTCCTCGCCTCTTCGTAAAAGTAGTCGTAGCTTTCCTTCAACTCCAATCTGTCTTCGTCCGTGAGATCGGTGTTCATCCCGTCGATCTGCTGGAGTTGGTTGAGATAGCCACGGTAGCGCGCAAGGAATGCGCTTGGGGTCATGTCTCCTTCTTCCCAGGCCTTCAAATCGAAGAGTTCGAGCGCTTGGACGTTGCGGCTCAATTGCGACTTGAAACCGTCGATCACGCCCTTCGCCATGTGGACGGAGTTGATATCCACTTTGCCGGTCGATTTTTTGGCGTCCCTCAACGTATTCACCTTCGTGATCGTCGTATCGAGAGAGGCCGCGTACGCGTCCGCGTCGTTAAGCGTCGCCCGTGCTTCATCGAGCAGGCTGCGTGCTTTGGGTACGACCGCCTCCTGTTCGTGTCCGCCGAGCACGGCGTGCATTTGCCGGCGTTTGAATTCCGCTTCCGCGTCGACTTGCTTTTGACGGCTGGTGGCACGGCGGCTTTCTTCGGTATCGGCGCGCGCACGTTCGCCGCTCCGCGTCACGTCGTTTTCGATGTTGCGGGCACGCTCCTCATCGGTCATGCCGAGCTCTTCGGCTTCGCGCCGTGCAAGGCGTTCCTCTTCGGTTTCTTCACTGTCTCCTTCGTCATCATCATCCGGTCGACCGCCGGCAGCCGGGGTGCCGCGTCTCTTCGCAAAACACAGCAGACGTGCCTCCCCGAGTAGGGGGCCGTTCGCAGCGTCGTGCCAGCGGTGTTCATACCGCAGCATTCAGAGTTTACAGATACGGAGTAATATGTCAATAATACTTTCCTTCATATGCGTTAGTTCGGGGATGCGCTGGCCGAGGATCATCCGCAGCTGGGCGACGTCTTGGTCGCCGGTATGGATCACCATGCGAACGCGTTTGCCGAGCAATCGCAGCTCGGTGTACTCGCGCGTCGTGAGGATCCAGAAGCCCGAGAGTTCATCCCAGCGGACGAAGCGGCCGTCCATCCGTACGCCGCCGTCGAACAATTCGATGGTCGAGAGAGGTGCTTCGTGATCGTGGATGAGCGTGTACATGCCGCCCGCGAGGACGGCGACGATCGCGAACGACCATGATCCTGTGAAGATTCCGTAGGTTGCGGCGGCTACGACGACGATGCCCGCACCGATGTACCAGCGCTGCGAGCGATCATGCGTGGCGCGCGTCGGCGCCTGCCACGAGAGCACGGGGGAGGACTCGAGTTGGATGGGGGTGTGTGTATTCATAGAAATCCTCTCATTATAGCGAAAAAACCGACTTTTGAGCAGTCGGGAGGTATTGCTAAAATAAGTTATTAGTGTGAAATGCTATTATTGTTTTTTGGCTGCGTGTAGCTCTTTTTCAATGGTGGGCAATACTGGATTCGAACCAGTGACCTCCACAATGTCAATGTGGCGCTCTAACCAACTGAGCTAATTGCCCGGTGTTTTCAATGGCGTTCCCTTCTTTGGTAGAACGGCGGGAAGGCTGCGGCAGCCTAGCAATTCCGGCATCGACCTACAAGACACGTTCGGGCTGATCTACCGTCGAAAAGAGAGACTGCGACAATGGGGGCATGCTTGATCGACTGCTGGATCTCGTGTTTCCTGCTTCGTCGCTCTCCGGATGCCCGGGCGTGTGGCTCACCGAAGAAGAGCGGACGATGTTGCGTGCGCATCCGATCCGACTCGAAGGTGTTCCACTTCTCAAGGCCGGCCTGCCTGCGGTCGACCGGTTGGTCGCGGCCGCATCGTATGGGTCGTCGCCGCTCCTGCGCGAGGCGATCCGACGGTTGAAGTACCGCCGCGTCTCGGCGTACGACGACGCATTGGGAGCGATGCTCACGGATGCGTCGAGGTTCCTGCCTGAGTGGCCGGCTGCAGTGCTCTGCCCGGTGCCGCTCCACTGGTCTCGGCGCTTTGTGCGTGGGTTCAACCAAGCTGAGGTGTTGGCTGCCATGATCACTACCGCGCGGGGGTGGTCTATGCGCTCATTGCTGGTCCGTACGCGTGCAACAGGAGCGCAGGCGAAGCGCACGGTCCCCGAACGCCGACGCGCGCTGTGCGGTGCCTTCGCGTGGAATGTGTCGGAGTCGGCCGTGCCTCCGCGCGTGATCCTCGTCGACGACGTGGTGACGAGCGGCGCGACGCTGAATGCGTGCGCGATGTCTCTGCGCGAAGCGGGAGTGTCGCATGTCGATGCGATCACGCTCGCGGTCGCCTTCGCTTGACCAAGTACTATCGCGTACGCACTGGTCGAGCATCGCAATCCAATGTGTGTGGAAAACTTTTCCATTATCCACACCCTCGCTACGATGCGGTGCCGATGGTAGTTGTCTTGTCCGCACTGGCGTTCATCCTCCTGATCACGGGACTCATTATCGTTCATGAACTCGGCCACTATCTCGTGGCTCGTTGGTCGGGCGTGGAGGTTGAGGAATTCGGCTTCGGGCTGCCGCCGCGCGCAGTCACGCTCTTCCGGAAATGGGGCACGAATTTTACCCTTAACTGGATCCCGTTCGGTGGCTTCGTCCGTCTGAAAGGCGAGAACGCGGTCGACCCGTCGGCCGCGTCGCAGCGCGGCAGTTTTCCGAGCGCGTCCATCGTCAAACGTTCGCTCATTCTGCTCGCGGGCGTCGCCATGAACTTCCTCGTCGCCATCGTCATTTTCCTCGGCGGCTTCTCCTTCGGTCATTGGGTGCCGACGTATTTGAAGTTCGAGGACATGCAGGCCGCCGCGGATCGCGGCGAGCTGACGATGCGCACGGGCGTGATGATTGAGGAGGTCCTCGACGGGGGAGGGGCGAAAGACGCCGGTGTCGAAGCACACATGCTCATCACGGCGGTGAACGGTGAACCCGTCGCGACCTCTGAAGACGTCGTGCGACTCCAGCAGAATCAACGTCGCGTCGAGTACGCGATGATGGATGCCGCCATGTTCCGTGAAGGGCAGGAAGGCGCGGTGACGAAAACGGTGAACGTCGAAGCGGGTAAAACCGGCGTGCACTTGAAGACGATCCTGCTCGAATCGTCCGCCCCCTCGCGCGGCCCCATCGACGCCACGTACTACGCGCTACGCGAGGTGAAAGTCGTGACCGTCGAAACGGTCCGCGGCATCTATCAGCTGTTCACAACGCTCGCGAGCCAGGGCACGGTTCCTCAGGGGGTCACCGGCATCGTCGGCATCGCCCAACTTACGTATTCGTCGGTTCAAGAAGGGTTCGGCGTGTACCTGCGCCTCGTCGCGTTGCTCAGCCTCAGCCTTGCTGTCCTCAACGTGTTGCCGTTCCCGGCGCTCGACGGCGGCCGCTTGCTCTTCGTGCTCAGCGAACTGTTCGTCCGCCCGGGCACGCGAAAAGTGGAAGCGATCACCAATGCGATCGGTTTCGTCGTGCTGCTCGCGGTCATCATCCTCGTCACCTTCTATGACGTCCTCCGCCTCTTTGCTTCCTAGTGCGGTGGGCGTGTCGTCGCCCGCGGCTTTCAAGGAACAATGGCTCGTGATCCTGCGCTCCCTCGAACAGAAGGTGCCCCGCAGTCAGTTCATCACGTGGTTCAAAGACACGGCGATTTTGGGGAAAGAGAACGATACGCTCATCGTCGGGCTGCCGCTGCCGATGTCGCTCAACTGGCACCTGGAGCACTACCGTGCCATCACGCTCCAGACCGCGCAGGATGCAGATCCTTCCATTCTGTCCGTCGTGTACAAAGTCGACGGCTCACTGAAAGACGACCGCACGCGCACCTACGATCTGCTCGAAGCGTTCGCTGAACCGAAGCGCCGTAAGATGCCGGGCCGTCAGGAGATCAAGCTTGCCGAAGGCATCGTGAGCAAGATCCTCAACCCGCGTTACCAGCTCGAAAACTTCGTCGTGGGATCCAGCAATCGCCTTGCGTACGCCGCGTGCCAAGCGGTCGCGGCCCAGCCCGGCGGCAAGTACAACCCGCTCTTCCTCTACGGTGGCGTGGGCCTCGGCAAGACGCACCTCCTGCAGGCGACGGGCAATGCGATCCTTAAGCAGATGCCCAAAGCGAGCGTTGTCTACACCACGACCGAAGACTTCACGAACCAGGTCATCGAAGCGATCCAGCAGCAGAAGATGGAACAGTTCCGCAAGCGGTACCGCTTGGTTGACGTGCTCATCATCGACGACGTCCAGTTCCTCGCCAACAAAGAGCGCACGCAGGAAGAATTTTTCCACACGTTCAATGCGCTCTATGAAGACCACAAGCAGGTGATCCTCTCGGCTGACCGCCCTCCGCAGGAGCTGCAGCTCGAAGACCGCCTCACGTCGCGCTTTGAACGCGGCATGATCGCCGACGTGTCGCTGCCTGACTACGAAACGCGCCTCGCGATCCTCGCGGAGAAGGCACAGGAGTATCAGCTCTTCATCGATATGACCGTGCTGCAGTTCATCGCCGAGCACGCCACGAAGAACATCCGCGAGCTCGAAGGCATCCTCATGCAGGCCGTGGCACAGTACGAGCTTGAGCAGCGCGTCCCGACGGTGAAGAGCATCGCCGACATCATGCGGCGCCTGAACAAAGACCCGCACGAGGAGCAGGAGCACATCGGCTTCGAGACCACGCCGCGCCGCCAGGCATCGTTCCAGGACGTCATGGAAGCGGTTTCGCGCTACTACTCGGTGTCGGTGCAAGACATGGTCGGCCAGTCGCGCGTGCGAGAGATCCTCATCCCGCGCCAGATCGCGATGCACCTTCTGAAGAAGTACCTGCGCATGAGCTACGTGCGCATCGGCGAAGTCTTTGAAGGCCGCGACCACACGACGGTTATGAACGCGACGAAGAAGATCGAAGAGCACATGCAGGGCGATCCGCAGATGCTCAGGGAGGTGCGGAGCTTGGAGAAGGAGCTCGATTTTGTATAACGTTGTCATCGTGAGTCGAGACGAAGGATGGATTTTGTATGAGCCAAAAAGTGGATAATTGACATTACTATTATTTAGTTTTATAATAGTAATTGTCGTTCTCTATACATCCTCGTTTTGGAGTCGGTTCATGCATAAGAAATTGATGGGTCTCTTGGTTGTCGCTGCGATCGCGTTCATGTCCTCGTCGGTGTGCTACCAATTGTGGAATAAGGACGGGAAGGTGCAAGCCTCCCCCGGTCCTTCGTTCACGTTCAGTAGCGTCGACGACACAGGTGATGTCGTCACGTTCCGTTGCGATCCCTATACGGGAAGTACGCGGGACAATGGCGAAGCCTACATGGACGTGGTGCAGCAGGCGGCGCATTGGGCCAAGCATCACCGCCCTGGTCGGGGATTCCGGCATCAGGGTGGCACAGGAGGGGGTATGACCCCCGAACAACCGCTTGTCGTAACCGTCACTCTTTACTTCGAGTAGTGGGAACGACCTAGGGGCATCGGTACCAACCGATGCTCCTTCAGCGTGTCATGGTTCGTCCGCCTAGGCGGATCACCATGACACCGACGGTTTGTAGGGCTGAAGTTGGACTTCATGTAAGATCGTCGCATGCTTACGGAGGTTGACGTTGCAGCGGCACACGAGAAGGCGAAGGATTTTGCCGTGGTCGTAACGGGCTCTGTGGTTGTTCGCGATGGAAAGATTCTTCTGTGTAGGAGAAGCCTCGATGATGATTTTCTTCCGGGGTATTGGGAATTGCCCGGCGGCAGGGTGGATCCGGGAGAATCGCTATGGGACGGCATGCATCGGGAGCTGAAAGAAGAAACGGGTTTGGCAATCGATGTTATTTTTGAAGAATTGCCGGCGATGGATTATCACAACAAAAACAATGAATCCGTTCGACAGTGCACGTTCCTCGTGTCGTGCGCAGGTGAGCTCGTGCTGTCGAATGAGCACGTAGATTTTCGTTGGATAAGGGATGGTAATGAACTCGCTACGTTGGAATTGTCCGAGAAACAATTGAAGTTGGTAGAGGCGGCTTTGGCGGCGGTGGAGAGGATGAAAGCGTAGTTGCCGTGTCATGGTTCGGCTCCGCTCACCATGACACCGACGTCTATTTGGTGTCGTTTACCAGAGGCTCGTCGGTGTCACCCTGAGCGGAGCCGAAGGGTGACGGCGGGGCGTTCTTGAAATGGCTCTCATTTTTGCACTCCGCCAATTCGTGCAGTCGATTGCCATCCATCGCAATCAACGCCTCCTTCTTCGCCCTCGTCCATCGCTTGATCTTCTTTTCCCACGCGATCGCGTCTTCGACGTACTCAAAAATTCGTGAGTATACGAGCTCCACCGGTAGCCGTTTCTGCGTGTAGCTGTCCTCCGTGAAACCGGAGTAATGCTCCTCTTGCCGCATCGTCAGATTGTTCGTCACGCCGATGTAGAAACTGTCGTCGCAGCAGCGCAGCATGTAGACCCAATAACAAAGCATGGGAAAAGAGTAGGGAAGTGCTGATGGACCATTCGCGGCATTGCGTTTGGTGAACGCAGATTTCGTTGATTGCTTACGATAAATGCTGTTCTAGCCCTCGGTAGAACCCGCTACTATGCCACGGCATGGCCAAGAACTCCTCCTCCAAAGAACTCGATCAGCTCGCGACGCTTCGGCACTCGCTGGCGCATGTCCTCGCGCAGGCCGTCACGAAGCTCTGGCCCGATACGCAAATCACCATCGGTCCGCCGATCGACACGGGCTGCTACTACGATTTCCGCTTCACGCAGCCGATGTCCGATGCCGAGTTCCCGAAGATCGAGAAGGAGATGAAGAAGATCATTTACCAGGCGCAGACGTTCCGCCGCGACGACCTGAAGCCGGACGAAGCGATCGCATACTGGCGCGAGCGCGGCCAGCCGTTCAAGGTCGAGCTGATCGAAGATTTGGTGAAGAACGAAAACGTGCAGACGGTCTCGCACTACGTGAACCTCGGCCCGAAGGGCGAAGAAGCGTTCGTCGACCTCTGCCGCGGCGGTCACGTTGAATCGTTTAAAGACATTCCGGTCGACTGCTTCAAGCTTATGAAGGTCGCCGGTTCGTACTGGCGCGGCGATGAAACGCGCGAACAGCTGACGCGCATCTACGTCGCGGCGTTCGCGGATAAAGAGGGGCTCGATGCACACCTTTTGCAGCTCGAGGAAGCCGCCAAGCGCGACCACCGCAAGCTCGGGAAAGAGTTGGACCTCTTTACGTTCAGTGAATTGGTCGGTCCCGGTTTGCCGCTCTGGACGCCGCGCGGCACGCTTTTGCGCAACCTCCTTGATGGGTTCGTATGGCAACTGCGCGAAGCGAAGGGCTACATGAAGGTGTCGATCCCGCACATCACGAAGAAGGAGCTCTACGAGACATCCGGCCACTGGCAGAAGTTCGCATCGGAACTCTTCCGCATCACGACGCGCGAAGGGCACGAGTTCGCGATGAAACCGATGAACTGCCCGCACCACACGCAGATCTATAACCACTTGCCGCGCTCGTACAAGGATTTGCCCCAGCGCTACGCCGAAACGACGACATGCTACCGCGATGAGCAGACGGGTGAACTGCACGGCCTTTCGCGCGTGCGCGCTTTCGCACAGGACGACGCCCACGTGTTTTGTCGCACGTCGCAGGTGGAGGAAGAGTTCCTCCGCGTGTGGGACATCATCGACACGTTCTATAAGACGGTCGGCTTCGAGAATCTCCGCGTGCGCCTCTCGCTGCACGACCCCGAGAATTTCGGCAATTACCTCGGCACGCAGGAGCTGTGGCACAAGGCCGAAGACGCCATCCGAAAGATCGCGAAAGACCGCGGGGTCGACTACGTGGAAGCGCTTGGCGAAGCGGCTTTCTACGGCCCGAAAGTTGACTTCATGGTGAACGACTCGATCGGCCGCGAGTGGCAGGTCGCCACGATCCAGCTCGATATCAACATGCCCGATCGTTTCGACCTCACGTGCCAAAACGAGCAGGGCGAAAAAGAGCGCATCGTCATGATCCACGCGGCGATCATGGGTTCGATCGAACGCTTCCTCTCGATCTACCTCGAACACACCGCCGGGCACTTGCCGCTCTGGCTCTCGCCCGTGCACGCCGCGATCATCCCGGTTGCGCCGGACCACGAGCAAGCCGCGACGGACCTCGGCATGCAACTACTCGCCAAGGGCCTGCGCGTCGACGTCATGCACGCCGATGACTCGCTGGGTAAGCGTATCCGCGACGGCGAATTGCAGCGTATTCCGTACTTGCTCGTGATGGGCGACAAGGAAATCGCCGAGAAGGCGGTCACAGTCCGCAGCGTCCGCACGAAGAAGCAGGTCACGGTGTCGATCGACGACTTCATCGCACACACGACGAACGACGTGGCATCGCGCAAGCTCGAACCGTCGATCGGTTGATCTGATTCTGATATTCTCGAACGGTCATGTTTGAAGCGTTCCAAATCGGCCCGTTCCTGCTGTGGACGCACTTGCTGTTCTTGCTTCTCGCCATCTGGCTCGGGGCCGAGTTCTTCTTCCGTTTGGCGGCGTCGGCCGGGTTGTCGATCCAGCACTTCAAGCAAGATGGTTTTTGGCATATCGGCGCGGCGTTCCTTGGCGGGCGCCTTATGGCGGTGCTTGCCGAATACCGCGTGTATTTGCGCTGGGACGATCCGTTCCGCCTTTTCCACGTGCATGACGGCAATTTCAGTTACCTCGGCGCCGCGATCGGCATCGGCGTCGTGCTCTTCATCAAGCGTCGCCATTCGCGCACGACGTTCCTGCAGTGGCTCGATATCCTGCTGCCCGCCACAAGCTTCGGTTTGGCGCTCGATTGGCTCGGCAAGTTCTTCGCGGGCCAGGCGTATGGTCGCCCGACGGATGTGTTCTGGGGCGTGACGTACGACACGATCGGCGTTCGTTACGCCGTGCCGGTCCACCCGGTGCAGCTGTACTACGCGATCTTCTTCGCCATCCTCACGTTCGTGCTGCTTATCGTCCGCAAGAATTCGCAGCGCGCGGGTTCCGAAACGCTGACGGGCATCATCGCGGCGTCGGCGGCCACCTTCTTCTTCGAATTTTTCCGCGGTGACTTCGGTATTCCGGTCTTCGCAACGAAGCTCGATTTCGTACTCCTCCTGCTTCTTTTCTGCAGCCTTGGCTTCTTCGCATTGGTCGAGCTGAAGATCTCGCAGCGTGCGATCATCATCACCGAGGTCGTCGCCACGTCGATGTGCGCGCTCTACCTGTTCGTGCGTCCGCTCTTGCCCCTTGAAACGATCGGGTTGCGTTTCAGCCAGCTTTTGGCCATCCTGGCCCTCCTCGGCACCATCGTCTACGTCCTTACCCAACGCCGACTCCACCCACACCTATGAACGACTTCCTCACCTACATCTTCTGGCCGAATCCGGGCAACGCGTCGTACACGGCTCCCAAGGCCATCGTGCTGCTCATCCTCTGCATTGCCGCCGTGGTGATGTCGTTCGTGCTTCCGCGCCTTCGCGCCCGCTGGCAGAACGCGCAGCTGAAGAAGGTGAGCGGGTCGTGGGCAAGCGCTCTCGGGTGGTTCGGATGGTCCGGCCTCGTGCTCGTCATTTGCCGCGTGGAAGAGATCCAGTACCTCGGCATGCGCTTCCTCTGGGTGATTTGGGGGCTGGCATTGCTCGCTTACGTTGCGATCCAGGTGAGGTCGTACCGCAACCGCTACTACGAGGTGATCCCGAACCGTCCGACGGTCGATGCGCGCGCGGCGTACCTGCCACAACGGAAAAAGAAGTAAAAGAGGGGAATTGACAGCAAAGGCAAAATACGGGACCATAGCTGGCCACTATGCCGCTCAAGCATCAGACGGAAACGGCCCTCGTTGGCATCCTCGGCATCGCGATCGCCCTTGCGGGCATCGTCGTCGGAATCCTGTCGTTCGTGACGTCGCCATGGCTCCTCTGGATCGCGGCGTTTTTCATCAGCCTCGCGTATCCGCTCATCTTGTATCCGCACTTTCGCGAGCGAAGGGCCGACTACGAGTTCCGTCTGCTGCATTTTGTCCCCGCGATCATCCTGCTCGTGTGGCTGCTCTTCACCATTCTCGGAGGAAGCATGTCGTGGGTCCTCGCGGCGCGCGGGCTACTCCTCACGGCGTGGGCATTGCCGCTTGTCGCGATCGCGTTCGCGTTGCTCGCGTGGTTCAGCCTGCACGTCATCCGTCAGTGGCCGCGCCGTCTCGCGACGCTCGCCGCCATTTTCGTGCCGTTCGCGATCCTTGGCATCTTCGGCGAGAAGCTCCAATGGAACACGCAGCTCGCATCGCTTCTCGATACCGGCACGGGCTCGTCGGTGTCGTCCGGTCCGATTGCAGCCAATAGCAGCGCGTCCAGCGGCATCGCGGTCGTCTCGGCAGGCATGTCGCGGCCCATAGGCTCCTCGAGCAGCCGCGCGCCGCAGTTGCCCCACGCGGGCGGCGGCATCGAATTCTTCGCGCTCCTCGTTCCGGCGGCCACATCCGCCGCGGTGCATTTGAGGGCGATGCGACGGGCTCGGGCCTGATCGTAGAGACCATGCCACATGTGCCGCACCCACGTAGGGGTGCTACTGAGACTGCGGTATAGTTTCGACGTGCTTGAATTATTCCTCGCCGCGATCGTGTTGGCATTCGTGCCCTTCGATTATTTGTGGTTGGGGCTGTTGGTCGTGATTATTCTCGGATTGCCCGGTCTTCGCGCTCGGTGGGGCCAGGCGCCGTACGTGTGGACCGATACGAAGACCCACGCGACGATGCTGCGTTTCGCCGATATTCAACAGGGCGAGACCGTCTATGACCTTGGTTGCGGCGATGGCCGGCTGGTCCGCAGCGCCGCGAGAAAAGGCGCGATGGCCATCGGCATCGAAGCATCGCTCCTCACGTTCCTGTTGGCATGGTGCTGGAGCCTTGGCACCCGGAAGGCACACATTCGTTTCGGTGATCTCTGGAAAGGGGATTACCAGAACGCAGACGTCGTGTTCTGCTATTTGCTCGTGGCGAGCATGGAACGCTTTGAACGCGAGGTCTGGCCGACGCTGAAACCCGGCTGCCGCGTGGTGAGCAACAGCTTCCGGATGAAAGGTCTGACCCCGGAAAAAGAGGAAGGGGGAGTGTTTCTCTACGTGAAGCATTAAAAAAAACCGGCATCCCTGCCGGTCGTGCCATTAGTCCTTTTAAAAAACATTGTAGAAAGTGTTGAATGCGGTTTGCACCGCTTCGATTTCATTCGGGAACATGGCCGTGATCCCAAGATTGGCGACGCCCGACGTCTTGTCGAATGTCGTGACGGGGAAGATTTTTTCGTCGCGTGCGATATACCGGAATCCCGCCGTGCCCGATCCGGGAATTTTCATAAGGAAATCCGCCGGGACTAGTAATCCGTACGTGCGCACTTCCCGTTCGTCCGTATCCACTTTCGCGATCTCGGTGAGGGGACTCGTCATGGCGAATAGCTGGCTCTTTGCATCGGCGCCGAGTTCTTGGCGGCAATCGCGCCAGAGTGCGTCGCGCGGGGATTCATCATCTTCCACGCTGGCATGGCACGTGAGTTGGCAGGCGCCCGGCCACTCGTGAGGCTTTTTCGTCGTGGGGTTGTATGCCCCGCGTACCTGCAACACCGCGACGAGCCCGCGTTCGGGTAATCTCGTCATGAGTAACAATTCAACAGTGCGGCTTTTCATGGG
>CAYGDM010000028.1:0-1782 GCA_964348685.1 uncultured Candidatus Peribacteria bacterium
CGTACGCGCTTCTCCGCGCGTACGACATCTTCATGTAAGACTCGTCCTTCTTCATTCCAGCGGTCACAACAAAGCCCGTCGCATGTCTCATGCGGCGGGTTTTTCTTCATGCTTTCCTTCCGACCACCGCCTCCAGCATCGCCCCCGCCATGATGAGCGGGTGCTTCATTGCGAATTTCTTCACCGCCGCCGAGCCGCCGCCGCCTTGGGTTGTGACACCCGTGCGCGCCTTCTTCCAGCGCTCCATGTAGCGGCGGATCATCTGTGCCAGCGTGTGGCGAAGGGCCTTCTTCGCAGCGCTCCGGTGTTCGCGCGGGAGTAGGTACACGGCCATCTCCATCGTCTCCAGACGGTCGTAGAGGCCGCGCCCTGCCGCCGCATTGAGTGCAGACGTGCCCACCGCGTGCACGCGGAATTTGCCGAGCGTGCGCGGTTCGAAGTACCAGTCGCTCACCGCCAGGCAGCGGGTCCAATACTCGGCGTCCAAAAACTGCGCCATCGTCGGGTGGAAAAGCCCGGCTTTTTCAACCATGGTCCTGCGCATCACGACGAAGCTTGGTTCGCCGATGGCGTTTGGCTTCAAGCCGCGGCTCATCCACTCCGTCAGTTCGGGGATCCCTTCGTGGAGGCCCGGCTTCATGGTTTTCATGAACTCCGTCGCTTCGTCGTAGATCGCTTCTTTCGGGCTGTCGCCCATGAAGAGGTACGATCGGTTCGCGGAGACGAAGCCGACCGTGGGGTTCTGGTCGAGGATGTCGCAGAGCGTCTTGAGATAGTCCGGTTCCCAGAGGTCGTCGTAGAAGAGGTATGCCAGATACGGTGACGTTGCGAACGGCAGACACGCGTTCCAGTTCTCTCCGATCGTGCGCAGTTCGGTTCCCTGGATAAATTTCACGCGCGAATCGCTGAGATATTTTGCGATTGGAGTTTTTACGTCGCCATCCCAGGGCTGGTTATGAATGATGCACTCCCAGTCCTGTTCGGTCTGCGCGAAGAGGGAGTCGAGCGCCTGGATCAGGTATTCGCTCGTCGGTTTGTACATCGGCATGAGGACCGAGACGCGCGTCATCTGTTGCTCGGAGAACCTTTCGGCGCGCGGCGCCATCCGTAGAGCGCGAAGTACGTCGCGGCGTCTTTGATATGGGCGCGGCCCGTCCGTTTCTTGAGCATTTTCAGCGGGCTGCCCTTCGAAAGGCGCGATTCGTTGTGGATCGCCTTCGCGTCCCTGAGCTGCACGACGCGCATACCATGCGCCCACGACTCGCGGCACATCGTGATGTCGGACATGAACAGGAAGTAGCGTTCGTCGTGGCCGCCCGTCGCCTCGAGGCACGCGCGGGTCATGAGAAACATCGCGCCCGTGATCCAGTCGACGTCTTCGGCCTCGCCGTTGAACACCATGGTCGACGCGCGGTGCACGTGCGGTTTGAATATGCGGCGCCACAGGAGTTCGAACAACTTCGGAAACGGCCGGGCGCTGTCTTGTTCGTGGCTGTCGGGGTAGATGAGCCTCGGCGCGGCAATGCCCACGTTCGGGTTCCGTTTCATGTAGTCGAGCAGCTTCTCGATCGTGTCTTCGTGCATCGTGATGTCGGCGTTCACCGTCGCGATGTATTGCCCTTTCGCTGCTTTGTAGCCCTGGTTGTTGCCGTAGACGTACCCGTCGCGCGGGAGTTCCATGAAGATCACCGGCAACCCCTCGGCGGCGGTCTTGTCGACCCGGTCGTTCGCGCTGTGGCCGCCGTTGTTGATGCAGAAAATTTCGGTCTCGCCTGCCTGAGG
>CAYGDM010000028.1:1792-14173 GCA_964348685.1 uncultured Candidatus Peribacteria bacterium
CTTCTGGAGCGACCGCAGGCACTGCGTGGCGTCCTGCGGTTTGTTCGTATGGAGGATGACGATCGAGAGTTGCACGGATCGAGTCTAACACCCCGAAACGCTCACAGGAACGTGTCGGCTAGCTGTATCGTTTCTGCGTCGAAATCCGCATCGTAGGGCAGATTGAGGCCGCCGTTGCGCCCGACGATGAACGGTCGCGCTGCGAAACGCGCGTACGGCAGGTTCTGCAGGCGGCGGAAATATTCGCATTCGATGGGGTTCGTTGTGTCGTCCGTCGCCTCGTACGCCTTCATAAGGTGCTCCTTGAAGAGCGCGACATCGCACTTGTAGAACTGGGTCCACACCGACTCGGGTCCGAAGGCGTCCGTCGGCGTGTCTTTCGGCATGAGCGTCGACGCCGGCCCCGTGAATACCGTTCCATCGCCTTCGTGCAGCGCTGCGATCGCGTCGAAATTCTCGACGAACGTTCTCCCGGTCACTTTGTAGAAACTCTTCCCTTCGGCCAGGTGCGCGCTGTTGGCTATCGCGTGCTCCAGCACTTCGCCTTCGGCGTAGCTTTTGCCGTGCGTCAGGTATGCGTCGCTTTCGCGGAAGATCAGCGTCTCGAGTATTTTCCCGTACTCCTTCGCGAATGCCATGATCCGCGCGCAATCGTATGTCGGCATCGTCCCGTCGCAGAGGACGATCGTCTCGATCGACGTGTCGCGGATCCAGCGGATCAGTCCGCAGAGCGTTTGGCGCAGTCGCGCGTCGAAATCGGTGATGGCCTGGAAGGCGCTCGGGGACCGGATGGCCGACGTCATCAGCAGCACCTTCGGCCGCGTCATGCGAGGTCCTTCAGGAACGGCAGGCCGGTGTCTTTCTCCGAGAGGTCGACCGGAGGGAGTGGCCATGCAACGTTGAAGGTCGGGTCGCTGTAGCGCACGCCGCCGTCTGCCTCTTTGTTGAATGGCGTCGAGACTAAATAGAACACTTCGCTTTCGTCCTCCAAGGTCTGTAAGCCATGCACGCAGCCCTTCGGCACGTAGAGCATCTTGTGGTTCCCGGCGGAGAGTTCGACGCCTGCCCATTTCCCGTAGGTGGGGGAATCCGGACGAGCGTCGGCGACGACGTCGAAAATCTTTCCTTTCGTGCAGCGCACCACTTTCGTTTCTTCGTGCGGGGCGCGTTGATAGTGCAGTCCGCGGATCGTGCCGGCTTGCTTCGTGAACGACGCGTTGCACTGGACGATCGTCGGATCGAGTCCGTGCTCTTCCCAAATGGCCCGGTCGTACATGCGCATGAAGAATCCTCGGTGGTCTTCCTTCGGCTCGGGGCTGAGGAGGAATGCGCCGGACACGGCGAGCGGTTCGATGATCATGCGTGGGTCGGGTGGCCGTGCACGTGCTGTTCGACGTTGCGCTTCGTGACCGCCTCCGCGACGTTCGCGGCCTTACCGCCGAGGAAGTTTCGGTACCAGGCGATCGTCTTCTCCAGGCCGTCTTCCAGTGTGTAGCGCGGCGTCCAGCCGAGGACGTCGCGTGCTTTCGCCGAGCTCAAGTTCTGGCGGAGGATTTCGTTGGGGGCGTTGTTCTGGATCACGGGCGTCAGGTCCGAGCCCATGAGGCGCAGGATCATGTTCGTGAGGTCGATGACGCTCACTTCTTTGTCGGTCGAGAAGTTGAACGCTTCGCCGCGGGCTTCCGGCTTCATCATCAGGTGCTCGGCCAGCACGCGGTACGCGATCGCGCCGTCGCGGACGTAGAAGTAATCGCGGATTAGGGTGCCGTCGCTGCGGATGATCGGTTGTTCGCCGCGGACGATCGAGCGGATCGTGCCGGGGACGATGCGGCTCCAGTTGAAGTCGCCCTCGCCGAAGAAGTTGCCGCAGCGCGAGATCGCGACGTTCGTGCCGAACGTGTACGCGTAGCTCTGGGCGATCATGTCCGTGCATGCCTTCGAGACGTCGTAGGGGTTCTTGGCCAGGAGCGGCATGTCTTCCGTGTAGGGAAGCTTCGGCTGTTCGCCGTAGGCCTTGTCGGACGACGCGACGACGATCTCCTTTACCAGCGGCGAGCGGCGGCACGCTTCGAGGAGTGACCATGTGCCCTGGAGATTCGATTCGAAGGTTGAGATCGGGTTGCGGTTCGCCACGCCCACGATCGCCTGCGCGGCGAGGTGGAAGACGGTCGCGATGTCATATTCGCCGAGGATGCGTTCCATGAGCGCTTGGTCTTCGAGTTTGCCGTGCACGCGCGTCACCTTCGCCATCGATGGGTTCCACTCTTGGAGGGGGGAGGGGACGTCGTCGCGAATGAGCACGACGACCGATGCGCCGGCGTTCACCATTTCGTCGACCAAGGCGTTCCCGACCAAGCCCGCGCCGCCCGTGATGAACACGGGACGGTTCTGCCAGAGGGCGGCGGGAAACAGGTGCGTCATCAGGCGACGGTGGCGACGGATTGCGGGTTCATGAGCTTCTCGGCCGCGCGCTTCTTGATGTTCTCCGGGTGGTGCGTGCCGTCCTTCCAGTGGGCCCAGGGGGCGGTCTTCGTGTCCCACAGCTCGTTGAGGTGCAGGTACTCGCGGTAGGTGTCCATCGCGTAGAAGAAGCCGTCGTGGTTGAACGCCATGAGCTGGCCGTCGGCCGTGAGGCTTTCCATCACCTGCTTCTCGAGCACCTGTGAGGGGTCGTTTTTCGCGTAGTCGAAGACGCCCGGCTCGAACACGAAGAAGCCGGAGTTGATCCAACTGTTGGTGTCGGGCTTCTCGGCGAAGCTCGTCACGAGGCCGTTCTCTTCGGTCTTGATGATGCCGAAGCGCGAGATCGTGCGGACGGACGTGACCGTCGCCAGCTTGCCGTGACTCTTGTGAAACTTGATCAGCTCGTCGATGTTGACGTCGCTGAGGCCGTCGCCGTAGGTGCAGAGGAACGTCTCGTTGCGCAGGTGGCGTTGGACGCGGGCGAGGCGGCAGCCGGTCATCGTATCGAGGCCGGTCTCCGCGAGCGTGACGCGGAAGTCGTGCTCGTCGCTCTGGTCGTGGTATTGGAACTTCGCGTGCTCGCCGCCGAGGTCGACCGTCACGTCGCCGTTCATCGCGCGGTAGTTCAAAAAGTAGTCCTTGATCTGCTCGCCTTTGTAGCCGAGGGGGAGCACGAACTCCTTGTGACCGAAGTGCGCGTACGTTTTCATGATGTGCCACAAGATCGGTCGTCCGCCGACGGTGACCATCGGCTTGGGCCGCATCTCGGTTTCTTCGCGCATACGGGTCCCTTGACCTCCGCAGAAAATGACGACTTGCATATGCGCGGAGTATACCAGCGGAGGGGGGTGAGTACAGGCGTTTTATCGCTCGTCTTGGCGTGTTTTCGGGTACTATGACCGCGATGCGAGTCGTCCTCGCCACCGGCATCTACCCGCCCGAAATCGGCGGGCCCGCGACGTATGTCCGCGAGCTTGCAGGTGTGCTGCGCGCGAAGGGAATCACGGTGAAGATCGTGGCGTACGGAGAGTCCGCGCCGGACGATCAGAAAGACCACGTGATGCGCGTGTCGCGGAAGGGGAACACTCTCTCGCGCTATATCCGCTATGCCCGCGCGTTACGCGAGGTGTGCGACGGGTGCGATATCGTCGAGGCGTTCTCGTCGGTCAGCGTCGGCGTGCCTCTCTGGATGGCGCATCTGCGCGGCCCGAAGAAGGTCCTACGCCTTGGTGGCGATTTCCTCTGGGAGCGTGCGACCGACAAAGGCGATCCGCGGGGCCTGCGCGAGTGGTACGACGGAAAGAAGGGGCGCGTCGGGTTCATGAACGGTCTGCTTCGGACGTTCGATACGATCGTGTTTTCGACTGCGTTCCAGGAAGAGCTCTACCGCCGCTTCTACGCAAACCTCCCGCCCGTCACGGTCATCGAGAACGTTTCGCCGGCGGGGCATCCTGCCCTGCACGCGTTGCACGATCCGGTGAAACTCCTCTCGCTCGGCCGTTTCGTGGCGTTCAAAAATTTGCCCGCGCTCATCGGCGCGATGTCGTTGCTCCCGAACGCACGCCTCACGTTCGTGGGGTCCGGTCCGGAAGAGACGAAGCTTCGCAGGATGGTTGTCAGCCATGCTGTTTCCGATCGCGTGACGTTCCTGCCGCCCGCGCACGGCGGCGAGAAAAAAGCGCTTTTTGGTGAACATGATCTGCTCGTGATCCCATCAAAGACGGAGATCAGCCCGAACGCCGCCCTCGAAGCGCGCGCCGCGGGGCTGCCCGTCTTGCTCACCGAAGAAACCGGCCTGAGTCGCACGCTCCTCGACGGCATGACCATCGCGAAGATGCAGACGTCCGAGGATGTAGCCCGCGCGATCGAGGATGTGGTCGCGAAGTACCCTGCGCACGCCGCCCGCGCGGCGCAGCCGCTGAAAGAACGCACCTGGCAGACCGTCGCAGATGAGCATCTTTCGCTTTTCTCCAGCCTGCTATGAAGTTGCTCATGATTTCCGGCGATCGATCGGTGGCTTCCGGGAAGCGCGGTCCGTTCGCGGTCACGTTGACCGGCCTCGCGAAGCACTTCGAACGTATCGATGTCCTCACGCCCAAGGTGTCGGCCGAAGACCGCGCGTGGGAACGGTTGGTCCCGCACAACGTGCACATCCACACGGCGCCGGTCGGCCTCTTGGGCCACGCGAAGTGGGTCGCGACGTACGGCGAAACGCTCGTGCAGAACCACGGCATCCGCAGCGCGACGGTTCATGCCTCGCCGCCGTTTCACCACGCGCTCGGGGCGGTCAGGCTCGCGAAGAAAACGGGGATCAAGCTCGCGCTCGAGGTGCACCACGTCGTGGGCCATCCTCGCGCGGCATCGTTCCAAGAACGCGTCGCGTACGTGCTTTCCCGTATCATGCTGCCACGGATCTCGAAGGGCGTGAGCGCCGTCCGCGTCGTGAACAAGGGCATGGTCGCGTTCCTGAAGGCGTGGGGCGTGAACGAAAAATTGCTGCACGTCGTACCGTCCTTCTACCTTGATGCGTCGCTCGTGCCCGCGGTGGTCGACGTCACCCAGAGCGTGTCGCTCGCATTCTGCGCCAGGCTCGTGCCGAACAAAAACCTGCCACTGATTTTCAACGCGATGAAGCTTCTGCCGCAGGCGACGCTCGTCGTCATCAGCGACGGGCCGATGCGGAAGAAATGGGAGGCACTGGCGCGAGACATGGGCGTCGCTACGCGCGTCACCTTCCGCGGTTGGCTCGGCAACGATATCGAGGTCGCTCGCGTGATGAAATCCGCGCATGTCTTCGTGATGCCCAGCCTCAGCGAAGGAGGTCCGCGCGTGGCGCTCGAAGCGATGATGCTCGGCATGCCGGTCGTGTCGACGAAGGTGGGCGTGATGCCTGACGTGATCATCCACGGACGAAACGGCTTCCTCGTCGATGCCACGCCGGAAGCCTTTGCAGAAGCCATCAAACCGCTCCTGGCTGACGTGGTTCTGCGCGAACGCATTGGCATGGAGGCCTCCAAAATCATCGAGCAACATGAACGTGAAACGGCCATCGCCCGCTACGCGCGGTTCCTACTGTCGCTCCCATGAAGCTCCTGTTCGTCACCCAGAAGCTCCACGCGCAGGACGCCTTCACGATCCTGTGGGTCGAAGCGTGGCAGCGCCGCGGGTACGACGTGACCGTCCTCTGCCTGGAGTGGAAGCCGCATGACGCCATGGCTGCGCTCGGTAGGGATCACATGCCGAACTTCACGGTTCACTCGCTCGGGAAAGAGAACGGCGCGTCGAAAGCTGCGCAGATTCTACGGTTTCTCTGGCTCATCTCGACGCTGCGCTACGACCGTGTCTTCATCCATATGACGCCCGTATGGGGCGGTATCGGAGCGCCCGTGTGGTTGGTTCGACGCACGCCGGTGTACCTGTGGTACACGCATTACAAGATGCAGTGGGGGCTGAAGCTCCTCGGCTGGTATGGAAAGCGCCTGTTCGCGGCCACGCCGCAGAGCCTCCCTCAGTATGAAGGGAATCCGAAAAAAGTGATCGTCGGCCATGGCATCGATCTTTCGTATTGGCCCATGCGTCCGAACGCATGTGCGCATCCGAAGAAATTGTTGATGGTTCATCGTCTGGCTCGCAGCAAGCGGATCGAAATCGTCTTGAACGCGATGAAGGATCTTTCGGGTGATTATACGCTCGATATATACGGCATCGAGGCTGAGCCCGAGTACGTTGTGGAAGTACTGCAGCTCATGCGTTCTCTCGGGCTTGAGAAGCGCGTGACCTTCCATGGTACGACGCCGATGCATACGTTGCCCGATCTGTATCGTGCGCATCGATTGATTCTGAATATGGCGAGCGAAACCATCGATAAAACGATGTTGGAAGCGATGACGTGCGGGTGTTTCCCGCTTACCACGAAGAGAAATGCTCAAGCGATCGGCTTGGATAACGGCGTGGATACCGAAGAAGAGTTGCGAGCGGCACTACAGTTTTATTCCGAGTTCGAGAAGCCTGCTACCGGCGAAGAGCTCTACGCGATCGTGAAGGAGCGTCACAGTCTCGACGCGCTCGTGGCGAAGATGGATGCGTACGTTTCGAAAGCCGAATGAGCGCGATCAACGTCAGCACCGTGCTCCTGACCAAAAACAGCGTAGCCTCGCTGCCGAAGTACCTGGCGTCGATGACGGAGGTGGACGACATCGTGGCGCTCGACGGGGGATCGACAGATGGCACGTTGGAGTTATTGAAAGCCGCGCCGAACGTGCGCGTATTTCCGCAGCACGAAGACTTCCTGAAGGACGGCCGCATCGTTGATTTTGCGAGCATGCGCAACTACGGGTATTCGCTCTGCCGCCACCCGTGGATCCTGTGCGTCGACAGCGACGAGGCAGCCAGCCCGAAGCTCCTCGCCGAGGTGCTGGCCATCGTGGAGCGCAGCGAGCCCGGCGTGTATCACGCGCGCAGGCTCTTCACCGTGGGCGGCAAGCCGGTCGTTGGACTCGCGGCCAGCGGCAGCGACCAGATTCGTCTTTTCCATCGCGCAGTCGCACCGGGATGCGTGAAGCCGGTCCACGAACGCGTCATGGTTCTACCGGGCGCGAAGATGGGCACGCTGAACGAGACGATCATCGTGCCCCTCCCGACTGCCGCGGCGTCGCGTCCGAAGTACGACCGCTACCTTGCGATCGAGGTGGAAAAGAACGCCGGCATGACGTGGGGTCGTTGGCTGCGTTGGCTCCTGCTCCGCAACGTCTGGTCCACGATCCGCCGCTGCATGACGATCATCTTCGTGCGTCTCATCCCCAAGCGGGGCCCGCGCTATCCGCTCGAACTCGAATACGAGCAGCTTCGCTACATCTGGCTGCTCACGTGGAGGTCCTGCCCGCTTATCGGCCCGCGTACCCCTTCAACGCGGCGCACGTTTCCGCCGCCGCCTCTTCCGTAAGCTCGGCGTACATGGGGAGCGAGAGGAGTTCTTCGGCGAGCGTTTCCGCGACCGGGAAGTCGCCTTTTTTCCACGTGCCTTCGTATGCCGGTTGTAGGTGGATCGGCGTCGGATAGTGGATGAGCGTCTGGATGCCCGCGTTCAGTAATGCTTTCTGTACGGCGTCGCGGTCTTTTACGCGGACCACGAATAGGTGCATGGCGGATACGCGGTCCTCGTGCGCCGTGAACGGTATCACCCACTCCGGCAGGGTCTTCCGATAGATATCCGCGAGCGCGCGGCGCTTCTGGTTCCAGGTTTCGAGGTGCTTCAGCTTCACGCCCAACACCGCGCCCTGCAGGCCGTCCATGCGTTCGTTCCAACCCACGAGTTCGTGGGTGTATTTCACCATCGAGCCATGTTCGCGGAGCATCCGGATCGTCGTCGCGGTCACCTCGTCGTCCGTCGTGACGGCGCCCGCGTCGCCGTATGCTCCCAAATTCTTCCCGGGGTAAAAGCTGAATGCCGCGCCGTCACCCAGGCTGCCCGCGGGCCGGTCTTTGTACGTGGCGCCGTGTGCCTGACACGCGTCTTCGAACACGAAGAGGTCGTGCTTTTCGGCCACGGCGTTGATCGCGTCCATGTCGGCCGGTTGACCGTAGAGGTGCACCGGGATGATGGCCTTCGTGCGGGGCGTGATTGCGGCTTCGAGGAGATCGGCGTCCATGAGGGCGTCATCTTCGCGGCAGTCGACCAAGACCGGTGTGGCGCCCACTTCCGAAATGGCTTCCGCCGATGCGAAGAACGAGTTGGCTGCGGTGATCACTTCGTCACCCTGTCCGATGCCTGATGCCTGGAGGAGCAACGCGATGGCGGCCGTGCCGGAGTTGAGTCCGACGCAGTGTTCGGCACTGGTATATATCGCGAAATCCTTCTCGAACGCCTCCACGGCAGGGCCGCCGACGTACGCCGACGCGTCGAGCACGCGCTGCATGGCTGCGTCGACCTCGGGTTTGATCGAGCGGTACTGTGCCTGGAGGTCGAGGAAGGGGACTTTCATGCTTCGAGGGTGCGGATGGCCTTCGCCGGGACGCCCACTACGACCGTGCGGTCGGGGACGTCTTCTTTCACCACGCTGCCAGCGCCGACCACGCAGTGGTTCCCGATCTTCACGCCCGGGAGAACGATTGCGTTCGCGCCGATCCACACGTCGTCGCCGATCGAGACGGCGCCCGAGGTGATGGGGAAGTCTTTTTGGAGCAGGGGCGAGGTGTTGGGGCCGGAATCGGTGAAGATCTTGGCGCCGTGGGCGATCGTGACGCGGTTGCCGATGGTCAGCCCCGCGATGCCGTTGATGTAGCAAAACGTGCCGACGAAGAAATCGTCGCCGATCGTGAGGGGATGGTCTTTATGTCCGAACAAGATCGAATGGTCGCGGATCTTCCCGTTCTTGCCGGTCGTGATGTTGTTCAGCGACACGCCTTCGGTGACGTTCACGTTCTCGCCGAGGTTGATGTTCTCTCTGATCATGCGTGGTGTTTCGGGGAGTCGGGAACGCCGCACCATTCGCGCTCGGTGGCCATGACCGCTCCCGCGACGTAGTCGAGGTGGCCGCGCTCCATGCGCTGGTGGACGGGCAGCATGATAGCACCGTTATGCCAGTAATTGCCGCATTCGATGCCGAACCGGCGCACGAATTCGCTGGTGGTTTTCATCTCGTCTTCCGTGCCGATCTTCAGCACATAAGCGCCGGGGTCGGTGCCGGTAATGCACGGGAAGAATGTTCGATCTCGTCCGAAGAGTGATTCGTACCACGCGGCATTCGCCTGACGTTTTGAACGGTTCCGGCGCTGCGACTCTTCATCGATCCAGGGACTCAACATGCGCAGGCAGTAACTTTCCTTGCCTTGGTCGGAGCAGCCGAAGTGGTCCCACAGCTCTTTGTGCGTGTAGCCTTTGCCGACGACGATGCCTCCGTGCTGCACCGGGAATTCTTTCGTGAACGAGTAGATCACGTAGTCGCCGGTCATTCCGCAACCATCTGTTCCCCAGCCGTACGCGCAGTCTTCGATGAGCGGGATGCCGCGCTTATCTGCCTCGGCGCGCATCTCTTGCAGCTTCGGGTGCGTGAACCCGAACTCGTGAACGAGGAAGATAGCCTTGGTCTTTGCACTCAGTTCTCGGCTCCACGGAGCGGTTTGTTCGATAGCTGACGTGACGCAGGACGAGACGTAGTGGCCTTCGGTGGTGGTCGTGATGAAGACCTCGTCGTCTTTCTTCCACTTCTCCGTTTCAGACAGATCTTTCACCAGCGCGAAGATGCCGTACATCGCGCGGGGGAAGAACGTCCAGGGTTTGCCGCCGGCTTTTGTATCGAGTGCTGCGCGAGAAATTTCCTCGCCGTTCTTGAGGGGTTCAACGCCGATGCATGCGGTATCGAACGGCGTGAGCATCACGGTCGGGTGCAGCTCCGGCGGGCGCATGATCATCGGGTAGCCCTGCATGCGCCACGACGAGAAATATTTTTGCAGGCTCGGGCGGTACGAGGCACCGACATCAAGGACGCGGAACGTTTTGGTGCCTGCAAATTCTTCGATCACGTGCCACAGGAGCAGCGTCGGGATTTCGGCTTCTTTGGCCTCGGGCGTGCTCGCATGGCAGAGTAAGAAGAGCTTGTCGCGCACCGCGGCGAGCAGGATTGCGCCGACTACTTTTCCGTTCAGCTCCGCTAGGTACAGATGGTGCCGGTTCGTGAACGGCGTTGGGGGGATGTCGTCCGGGTTGAGGCAGAAGTCCCGGAAGCTCGCGACGTCGGCCTCGGTGCCGCTGACTTTCTTGATCGTCGCTCCCGCCTTCTGCGCTTTGCGCACCGCCGTGCGAGCGCGGCCGTCGATCGCTTCCCAGGCTTTGTCTTTCTCATCGAGCAGCACGAAGCTGCCTTCGATGGCAAAATCCTTCGAGATGTACGGTGTGTAGTTGGGCATTACGAAAGGGGGACGCTGGCTCCGTTGTTATCGAGGGACGCGTGCGCCGCTTCGAGGATGACGAGCATCTGCATGCCCTGCGCGCCGGGAGATCGGGGCGTCTCTTTACCCTGCACGCACGCCAGGACGTGCTCGGCTTCGCGAGCCAAGGTTTCTTTGCGGTCTAGTGCCGGAATGAGGATATCGCCGACGCGGTACGTCGGAATCATCGGGTCGGGGCGCGTAGAGTCGTGCACGACGCCGCTGTCGTAAAGGCGGAGCTTTTCGCTCGGTTCGGTGTCGTCGTACACGAGCATGGCTGATGTCCCTGCGACTGTCGTGCGGCGGACTTTCACCGGCGAGAGCCAACTCACATGGATGTGCGCGTTGAAACCGTCGTCGAACGTCAGGTGGATGTGCGCGTTCTCCGTCTGCTTGCCGAAATGTGAGCTGCCCATCGCAGCGACGGACGTCACGTTCGCCAGGTCCTTGATGCCGGCCAGGATGCTGAGGTCGTGGATCGCGAGGTCCCAGAGGACGGTCGTGTCTTGCTGAATGAGGCCGAGGTTGATGCGAACGGAATCGAAGTAGAGGAGCGAGCCGAGTTTTCCGCTCTCTGAAATTTCTATCATCTTCTCGACCGCAGGGGCGAAGAGGAATGTGTGATCGACGAAGAGGAGTTTATCTTCGCTTTCGCGAGGGCGACCAGTGTCTCTGCTTCCCCGCTTGTGGGCGCGAGCGGCTTCTCGACGAAGACGTGCTTGCCGGCTTCGAGGGCCTTCGTGGCGAGGGCCACGTGTGTCGAGGTCGGCGTCGCGATGAGCACGAGTTCGATCGAGGGGTCGTTCAGGACGTCATCGAAATTCGCGGTCCCTTTCACGGCGGGGTAGTGGGCCTTGAGCCAGTTGAGGCGCTCTTCCGACTTGTCGCATCCCCACACGAGCTCGCAGGCGGCTTCGGCAGCAAAATTGCGGACGAGGTTCGGGCCCCAATAGCCCAGGCCGACGATGGCGGTTTTCACGCGCTGCATGCGGGTATCGTACCCCAGGACCGTGTAGACTGCCTGCGTTCATGAAGATCGTTTATGCCACCAACGTCCGGATCCCCAGCGAACGTGCCCACGGGCGCCAAATAGCCCATGTGTGCCGGGCGCTCTGGAACCTGAAACACGACCTGGAGGTGCTGGCTCCGTACCGCGAGAACGTCATCGAGCAGGATTTTTGGACGTACGAGCACCTCTCGAAGGACATCAAGCTGACGTATGTCGGGAAGACGGACTATATCAAGAAGCGGTGGCCCGGCATCGTGAAGCTGTGGGCGATGAACCGGATGCTACGGCGCGAGTTGCCGATGATCATCGCCGATCGTGAGCCCGACATCATCTACACCCGCTCGCCGGCGCTGCTCCCCGCGCTCATTAAAACCCGTGTGCCGGTCATCCTCGAGCTGCACCAGCTGCCGCGCTTGGGTCGCCGTGCGTTCGTCAACGATTGCAACGGGTGTGCGCGCGTCGCGTGCCTTACGTCGCCCATGCGGGATCAGCTCCTGAAGTGGGGAGTGAAGAAGCAGGTGCTCATGGTCGAAGGCGACGCGGTCGATCTCGATCGGTTCGAGAATCTGCCGAGCCAGGCGAAGGCGCGGTCGAAGTGGAACCTGAAAACTGATCGCATCGTCGTGGGATACGTGGGTCGTTTGACCACCTTGAAGCAGGAAAAGGGAGTGGCGACCGTTCTCGAAGGAGTGGCTCAGGATAAACGATTTTTCGCATTCATCGTCGGCGGCCCGGAGGACGATAAAGCGCGCTACGAGAAGATGGCGGCGAAGCTGGGCCTCACGGAAGACGACGTGCTCTTCACCGGCGAAATCCAAGCGGCGGACGTGCCGGCGTCCCTCTCCGCGTGCGACGTGCTCGCGATGCCGTTCCCGGATCTGCCGCACTACCGCACGCACATGTCGCCGCTCAAAATGTTCGAATACATGGCGGCCGAGAAACCGCTGCTCACGAGTGACCTGCCGACCGTGCGCGACGTGCTC
>CAYGDM010000029.1:0-14149 GCA_964348685.1 uncultured Candidatus Peribacteria bacterium
GCGGTGATCGAACGCGGAGTCTTCGTCCGAAAGCATTTGTTGCGTGCAGCCGCAAAAACGCACGACCTACGCCGATTCATCGACTTCCACGACAGGGCCGCGCCGGCCGGTTGGTCTAGCTCGACCGAGGAGGAAGAGGCATGGAGAAAGTGGAAAGAAATCTATCCGCAACCGTCACACGAAGCGGCGGCCGAAGCATTTTTGGTCGACAAAGGATTTCCTATTCTCGGTAGCCTCGTCGCGTCTCATTCGATCAAGATATCGCTCTCCGAACGGCGCACGACGGAAGAACATCTTCTCTACTACGCCGACAAGCGCTTCATCGGCGACAGGCAGGTCCCGATCGCGGATCGATACGCCGACTTCGGGCAGCGGTACGGCACGGACGGTAAACGTTCCAACGAAAGCCATCGATGGGAAAAAGAGACGCTCGAAACCGAACGGCTGCTGTTTCCGAACGGCGCCCCTTTCTAACTTATCTCGGCGAATCCGCCGAGGCGGAGAAGCCGGATTACAACCTCCAGGGAATGAGCATCTCGGCTGCGAGACGCGCGATATCGGCATTGCTGAGACCAAGGAGAATCGGCGACAGAATGAGAAGCACGAGGGATGTCACAAACCCTACCAAAGATACGATCTCAAGCATCGTGAAATTCTTACCCATGCGCGGGTGCATTTCTTCCATGTATTTGTGGATGTTGGAGAGAAGCGCGAGCGTGCTGTGCAGGATGTGCGCCTTCGCGAACACTTGGAACACGGCGTTAAGCATCACAATCTCGGTGCGCATGAGCCCGCGAAGTCCCGCGACGAGCGGGAGAGACGCATGGCAGTAGACGCCGAACGCGATGCTGAGCAGCACGAGCGTGGTATCAACGAGATTCTCGCGCGCGACGCCTTCCGCGACCTTGCCCCACTTCTTGCCGTGGATGGCGCGGTACTTGTAGACGTCCAACGTCATGTGGCCGATGATCAACACACCGAACGCGCCAGCGTTGAACATCATCGCGGCGAGGAACGTGAGCACCCAATAGGCGGCGTTGAACGCGGGCAAATCGTCGTGCGTGCGAGCGATGGACGAGAGCGAGTGTAATCCGCGGCGGAGTGTGTGTTGCATGTCCCAGTTACTATACCACAATTTTGTATACTTTGCAATATTATACCACTAAGTCAAATGCCACGATTTCCTCTGACTATGGCCCTTACTCGCATCAAGCGCTCAGAAACTTCCGCTTCGAATCCCCTGTCCGTCGGTTCATAAAAATTGACGGGTTTCATGCCGATGGGAAAGTAATTCGCCGAGACGACGCCGCGCGGATCGTTGTGCGGATACTCGTACCCATCTCCGTACCCTTGTTCCTTCATACCTTTCACTGGCGCATTCCGCAGGTGATTCGGAACCTCCAACTGCGGCGCCTGCGCGACCGCGTGCTTGGCAGTGCCGATCGCGCGCTTGATGCCGTCGCTCTTCGGGGCCTGCGCGAGGTACACGCACGCGTGCGCGAGGAAGTATTCGCCTTCGGGCAAACCGACCATCTCGAATGCCTGCCACGCAGAGGTGACAAACGTGAGCGCGTGCGGATCCGCGTTGCCGATGTCCTCGGATGCGAAAATGAGCATGCGACGCCAGATGAACCGCGCCTCTTCGCCGCCGTCGAGCATCGCGAACATCCAGAGAAGCGCCGCATCAGGGTCGCTGCCACGCAGCGTCTTAATGAACGCGGAGATGACGTTGTAGTGGTCCTCGCCGCGCTGGTCGTAGCGGCGCGCCGTGCGCTGGAACAGCTTCTGCGCGTCTTCGAGTGAGATGTTCGTGCCGGTGGAAAGAATCGCGAGTTCGAGCGCGTTCAACGCGATGCGTGCGTCGCCATTCGCGATCGTGGCGATACGATCCAGGGCCTCATCGGAAATCGTGACGTTGCCGGCGTAGCCCTTCGGGTCGGCGATCGCTCGTTTCAAAATCGTCACAAGGTCGGTCACTGCAAGTGGCTGCAGCAACGCCACATGCGAGCGCGACACCAACGCGGAGTTCACCTCGAAGTACGGGTTTTCGGTCGTGGCGCCGATGAGGATGACCGTGCCGTTCTCGACGTACGGCAGTAGCGCGTCCTGCTGGGCTTTGTTGAACCGGTGAATCTCGTCGATGAACAAGACCGTCTTCTCGCCGAGCATCCCTTGCCGTCGCTCTTCAGCCTCCTGGCAGACCTGCTTCAATTCCTTCACGCCGCTCAGCACGGCGTTAATCTGCACGAAGTGTGCTTTCGTTTTGTGCGCCACGATGTGTGCGAGCGTGGTTTTGCCGGTGCCCGGAGGGCCCGAGAGGATGACCGACCGCAGCTGGTCGCTCTCGATCGCCTTGAGCAATGCCGTGCCTTCGCCGATGATGTGGCGCTGGCCGGCGAACTGCTCGAACGACTCTGGCCGCAACCGGAACGCGAGGGGCGCCTGCGATGTGGAGAGGGTTGGCACGGGTGCGTAGTATACGCCTAAAAAAGTAGGTATGCGCTCCGCACACACCTACAGGCACCAACACAGCCTTGGATCCCGGAACGGAGAAGGTCTGTGTCGGTATCTTCATTTTACCACGTCGATCTCCACCGCGTGCACAATACCGTCTTCGTCACGCCAGCCCCGCACCTCGAGGGCAGCGCCCGTCGCGACGGCGCGGATATCAATCGAAAATTCCGCTTCGGGCTCGAGCACCGCGCGTTCGGTTCCGCCTGTGCCTTGGAACGCGAAATACGTACTACCTTCCGTACCGATCGATTCGACGGCGAGAAGCGTGCCGGTGAACGAGCTTAAATCGCCAATGACGGGTGAGATCTCTTCCACGAAGGTCGGTCCGCCCGGTACGGCACAACGCCGCGGATACGACTCCATGATCGGATAGCCGGCCATGAGGCACTCATCGAAGGTGGCGATGTCGGGCGTGGGTCCGCCAACGCATGCAACGAGGACAAGAGCGATTACCGAAAGTGGGAGGAGCTTTTTCATAAAACAGGAGACGAACAAGCGGCAAAACCTCACCATACTTCCGCTTGCGACTTTTCCACTTCCAACGCGAAGCGAACGATTGTCTTGTTACAGTATGATTAATTTTCTTTCCTTTCCCCCTCCCTTCCATGAACAGTCTCACGAAATCCGTGACCTGGATCCTCGGTGTCGTTCTCGTTCTCATCGGCGTCGCCGGCTTCTTCGTCGACGGCACGCTCTTGGTGTTCCAGGTCGACACGATCCACAACATCGTGCACCTCCTCTCGGGTGTCGTCGGTATCGCCGCGGCTTCGAGCGGCGAGAAGTACAGCCGCCTCTTCCTCATCGTCTTCGGCATCATTTACGGCGTCGTGACGGTCGTGGGCTTCGTGAACGGCGGCGACATCCTGGGCCTCTTCCAGGTGAACGACGCGGACAACTACCTGCACGCTGCGATCGCCGTGGTGTCGCTCGGCGTCGGCTTCGGAGGCAAGAAATAAATAGTCATCTACGTGAAATCAAAACGGCCGCCCGAGAGTGGGTGGCCGTTTTTTTATTCGATAATGAATGGTCGGGGCGGCGGGACTCGAACTCGCGGCCTTCTGGTCCCAAACCAGACGCTCTAGCCAACTGAGCTACGCCCCGATGAAGTGAAGGATGTCTGTCTGCTGACAGTATAGCGGAAAAAGAGGCAAATCCTCGTTAATCTTTTGCCTGGATTATGAACACAGACTGCATTTCACCAAACCTCTCAATTTCTTCGACGAACGTCATACCGATTTTTCCAAGCAACTTCACCGACGCCAGGTTTTTCGTCTGTGTTTCGGCATAGATCTTTCCCAAGCTGAGTTCTTTGAATCCGTACCGCAAAACTTCTATCGCGACTTCCGATCCGAAACCTTTCCCCCAAAACTGCGGCAGCAATTCATAGGACAGTTCGTAATGAATACCATCGTGGTAGAGATCAATCGAAACGACGCCCATACATTCGCCAGACTGTTTTTCCCTGATGATCCAAAAGCACGACGGCTTCTTCGCAGTGAGCATGTCCTTGAATTTCTGATCATAGTGTTCCGGTTTCACTGGGCCGCCCAAATGCGCTCTCGATTCTTCGTTCGAAAATACGCGACAGATGGCTTCATAATCGGCTTCTGTCGGTGCTTGCAACATTGTCCGTTCCGTTTCCAGCATACGGAAAGTGTAGCAGGTCCTTCCGCTATGATAGCCCCGTGCGCTGGCTCGTCCTCCCCCTCTCGAAATCCACTGCCATCGGCAACGGTCTGACGTACGTGAGCAACGACGACCGCGTGCAACCGGGCGTGTTGGTACGGATGAAGCTCCGCGGTAAGGCGACGCAGGGCATCGTGATCGCGAAGGACGAGGAATCGACGCTGGACGAAGCGAAGGTGTTGCCGATCGAAACGGTCGAGAACGAACTGCCCCTCCTGCCGAAGCACTCGCTCGAAACGCTCAAGTGGATGGCCGAGTACTACCGGACGACGCAACGACAGGCGCTCACTGTGTTTTTACCGCCGGCACCCTGGCACCGTGTCTTCTTAAACGCGAAGCACGAAGAACCGACCGACGAACCGATTCCGCAGGGATCGATCCTGACGCCCGCCCAACAAGCCGCCGCTGATGCAATCCTGAAGACCGAGAAGAACCCGAAACCGAAACTCCTCTACGGCGTGGCGGGCAGCGGCAAGACCGAAATCTACGCAGAACTTGTGCGGGCGATGCTCGCGAGGGGAAAACAGTCGATCGTCTTGGTTCCGGAAATCTTCCTCGCCGAACACATCGTCGAACGTTTGATGCGGAGGCTTCCGAAAGACCTCACGGTCGTGCTCCACAGCCGCCTCACCCCGACCGAACGCCGCAAAGCGTGGATGAAAGTGCGGACCGGCCGCGCGCGCATCGTCATCGGACCGCGCTCTGCGCTCTTCGCGCCGTGCGAAAATCTTGGCCTCGTGATTCTCGATGAAGAACACGAATGGACCTACAAGAGCGAACAAACACCTCGCTACCATGCGCGTGAAACCGCCGAAGCATTGTGCAAACACTCCGGCGCAACACTCGTGCTCGGCACCGCCACGCCCTCGCTCGAAAGCTGGAGCCGCTGCGAAAGCGGCCGCTACGAGATGCTGAAAATCGGCGAGCGCTACGGCGGCGCGCAGTTCCCCGCAGTGCGCATCATCGACCTCGCCGAAGTAGAGGGGAATCTCTATCCGTGCTCTCCGGCGCTGCTGCAGGCGATCCAAGAACGTTTAGAGAAAAAAGAACAAACTGTTCTCTTCCTCAACCGCCGCGGTCTCTCGGCGGGCGTGCTCTGTTTGGATTGCCGCAAGCGTTTGCTCTCCGCCACGTCGCAGCTCCCCTACGCCGTGCACCGCGACCAATATTCCGGGCGGCCTTACCTGCTCGACCACGTCACGAACCAGCGCGCCGACCTGCCCGCGAAATGCCCGCACTGCGGCTCGGCGCGTCTACACCCGGTGGGGACCGGCACGCAGAAATTGGAAGAATTGCTCGGCCGACTGTTTCCGTCCGCGCGCATCGCCCGCGCCGACGGCGACATCCTCTCGAAACCGGAAGACATGCGCGAGCTTTTGAAAAAACTCGAAGCCGGCGAGACCGACATCCTCCTTGGGACGCAGATGGTGGCGAAGGGACTCGACCTCACGAACGTTACGCTCGCCGCCGTGCTCGTGGCCGACATCGGCATGTCACTCCCCCATTTCCGCGCGGGCGAACGGACGTTCCAACTCCTCTCGCAGCTCACGGGCCGCAGCGGCCGCCATACGCCGGGCGAAGTCATCATCCAAACCTACAGGCCCGATGCGCAGGAAGTCGTCGCCGCGTCACAACACCGCACCGAAGACTATCTGCGGTCCGAAATGGAGATCCGTACAATGCTCGGCTACCCCCCGGCGTCCGACATGATCCGCTTCATCGTCCCGCCTCCCAACGCGCCGAATATCGCGGGAGCCCTGAAGGAAGCCATTTCCACGAAGATCACCGCGACGAAATCAGCAGCTCATGTGTTCGCATCGCCGACCTTCTACGGCGGCGGCGCCGAGTGGCACGTGATCCTGAAAGGACCGCAGATCCGCGAACTCCTGGACGGGCTGGATCTCGAAAACGTGACGACGGACGTGGATCCGATGGATCTGCTCTGATCAGGCCTCGGTACGCCGCCGGTTTGTGCCTCGGTACAATTTTTGCTGAGGCAAAAATCACTCGGCCTGACAAACCGGCGATTTATTCGATAGAAGAATTGTCAGGCCGAGTATTCGCTGCCGCAGCGGCGAATGTACCGAGGCCTACGCCGTCCTCAATCGGTGTAACGCCACCCCCGTCGCGACCGCAACGTTCAACGATTCCTTTTTTCCGAGCATTGGGATCTGGATCGCGACATCGCAAAGCTTCAGGAGATCGTCGGACACGCCCGTTACTTCGTGCCCAAGCAGTAAACAAATTTTCTCCGGCGGATCGTACGCCATGATATCGACGGCGTCGGGCGTCAGTTCGAGCGCGGCGATCGTCCAACCTTCTTCTTTCAAACCACGCAGTACCGTCGTCACGTCGTCCGCATGCTCCCACGGCAACCACTCGTCAGCACCGAGCGACGTCTTGCTAATTTCCTTTCGCGGCGGCGTGCCCGTGTAGCCGATCAGGTAGATCTTCTCCACGCCGAATGCGTCGCCAGTCCGAAAAAATGATCCTACGTTCCAGAGGGAGCGGATGTTGTGGGCCACCAAACGAATCTTGCGTGCCATTTAAACTTTCATGACTTCATCCTCCTTATGCGCGCGGGCGTCATCGATTTTGCCGTTAAAGGCGTCGACCTCCTTCTGCAGCTGGCCTTCGAGCGTCGAGCGAACGTCTTCGTCCTTGTCCTGCTTAATGGCGTCGACGGCCTTCTGACGGTGCTGGCGGAGCGAAATGCGCGCTTCTTCCGCGAGCTTGTGGACGATTTTCTGCAATTCCTTGCGGCGTTCTTCGGTCATCATCGGGAGGCTGATACGAATCACGATGCCGTCGTTCACTGGGTTCACGCCCATGTTCGAATTCTGCACGGCTTTCTCGATCGCGCCGAGGACGGTCTTGTCCCACGGCTGGATCACAATCGTGCGCGCATCCGACACGCTGATCGACGCGACGGCCTTCATCTGCATCTTCTGGCCGTACGCCTCAACGTCGATATGCTCGATGAGCGCGGCATTGGCGCGGCCCGTTTGGAGCTTCGAGAGTTCCGACAGGAGGTGCTGCATGACTTTCTGTCCGTCGGCAGTGAATTGTGCGAGTCGTGGATCAGCCATATGGGCCAAGAATAGCGCGAAACCGCTCAATGCACCAGCGTTCCCACCTTCTTGCCCTTCACGGCCTTGAGCAATTCCCCTTTCTTGAAGAAATTGAACACGCGGATGGGAAGGGCTTGCTCTTGGCATAAGCTGAACGCCGCTTGGTCCATCACGGCGATGCGCTTCTCGAGCGCGTCCTGGTACGAAAGTTGCTTGAAAAGCGTCGCGTTCTTGAACTTCTGCGGGTCTTTGTCGTAGATGCCGTCGACATCGGTCGCCTTCAGGAGAATGTCGCAGTTGAGCTCCGACGCGCGCAATGCCGCGGCCGAATCAGTCGTGAAGAACGGATTACCCGTGCCGCCCGCGCAGATCACGACGCGCTTCTTCTCGAGGTGCCGCATCGCCCGGCGGCGAATGAACGGTTCCGCGAGCTGAGGAACGTCGACCGCGGAGAGCACGCGCGTGTGGCAGCCGAAGTGTTCGAGCGCCGACTGCAGCGCGACGCTGTTCATGATCGTCGCGAGCATGCCCATGCCGTCGCTCACCGAACGCTCGATGCCGACCTGCTTCATGTCGCGATAGCGCCAGATGTTGCCGCCTCCGACCACGATCACGAGCTGCGCGCCGGTTTTGGCGACGCTCGCGATCGTCTGCGCGACCGAATCCAACGTTTCGCGATCGATGCCGCTCCCGTTCTTCTTTGAAAACACTTCACCCGACAACTTCAACATGATGCGTTTGTATGCGGCCATAGATTACGTGGCGGAAGAAGTAGTCGCCTCGCTCGGCGGTAGATCGTGCATTGCAGCGGCGGAATCGATCGCCTGCTCGACCGTCACCTCGGCGGGATCCTCTACGCGCGCATCGTCGACCGGGGTAACGGGCCTGTCCGCCGAAGTCGGAACGGAGGCGGGCATCGGCGCGGCGTGCGTTTCCACGTCGATCACCGGAAGCGGCGCGGACTGCGCGGGATGCTGTTCATGCGTCGCGGCATCGGGAGTCTTCTCCGGGCGCACGCGCTTCCACAAGCTGGCACACGCCGTGACGACATCTTTCCAACTGTCGCGCAGGTCGACGATCGAACCGCGCGCAAGCGGGCCGATGATCGGCAGATCTTTCCACTGGCCTTGGGCAGCGTGGAGGAAACCGATCGCGCAAAGGGCAAGCACCAAAAGTTCCGCGAGCTTGCCCACGAAGGGCATGGCCCACACGACCAAACTCAGGCCGAAGAGCACGGCGCCCTGCCGCGCGTGGAATTGCACGAAGGCGCTGTCCCTGCGGGCGAAGAGCACCACTAAGGACAACACCCACACGTACCCGAGGGCGGCGAGGTCTTTGTTGGCGGCGACGTCTTTCGGGTCGCGAACGGGAGGCGTTTTGTCCATTGATGGGATCATACAGCACAGAAGACGAAGCGGCACCGTGCGTCTTTCGCTCTATTCTGCTAAAATAGCTGTGTCCTTTCATACAAACGCCCCCGTAGCTCAGTTGGAAGAGCGGGAGACTTCTAAGCTCTAGGTCGCAGGTTCGATCCCTGCCGGGGGTACCATCGGATTCACGAAAAGGCGTTTTATTGTACGATGATCCCCATGAAGGATCTCATCGCCGTCGATATCGCCCTCCTGCCGGATGAAGAACTGACGAAACGGTGTTTCGACGAAAATGCACGGCTCCTCGCGCAGCAAGAAGGACCCCACAGGTTTGATTCGGAACAGTGCATCCCGCACCTCACACTCACGATGGGCATCATTCGCCGAGAAAGCTTGTCCGTGTTGCAGGGGCGCCTTACGGAATTCACGCGGCATGACGCGCCTTTGTTACACGCCCGCCTCGTATCACGCGCGCTCGTGCCTGCGAACGGAAACTCCGTGACCGAATACGTCATCGACCACACGCCCGAACTCGACGCGTTGCACGGCCGGGCGCACGACATCATGAGCGACCTGATCGTCGACGAAGCGACGCTCGACGCCCTCCTGCAGCCGCCGGAATCCGAGCCGATCACGCTGGAATGGATCAAATACTTCCGCTCGAAACACAGCGGCGACGCGTATTCCCCGCACATCACGCTCGGACTCGGCGCCCTGCCCCGCGACGACGAATCGCTACCGTTCCACGGATCGTCCATCGCGCTCTGCCACCTCGGAAATTACTGCACGTGCCGCAAAGTACTATCGTCCGTTGATCTACGCCGCTAACGCGTTATTTCTTGTGAATCCAAAACACCGCGTTTTCGCATGTCATCTGCGCAGCCATGACCGCGGCGATCAATCGCTCCGGTTCGACGACGTGACGTCCCGGTTTTTCCCACGGATCCGCGATGAGGAAGTTTCCCTTTTTGTCGTTGCCGTAAATCACGACGAAGTGCGTGCCTGTGCCGCGGCCGTACAGCGCTGCGAATGTGATGCATGCGATAACCGGTCCGCGCTTCAATTGTCTGTAGAGCAATACCGATGTCAGCCGCGGTTGAATAAGCAATTCTCCTTTCTCCGCCAAGAAATCCCGATACGACCGAATGAATGATTTTGTCAGAGCATCGTCGAATGATAGCGCGAGTTTCTTCGCGGCGAACTTCGAGCGTAGCGATCTCGCACCGAGCGTCGCCCATTTCTGATCCGTGATCAGGCAATCGAAACTCACGTACGTGGCATCGAATCCCTTCTTCATACAGTACCGTACGAGATCGACGCCGAACGTTCCCCATTCTTTCTTCTTATCGTTCTTCAACATCGGCACGTCGCGCATCACGTCCTTCACGTCTACTTCCACGCCGTACGCGGAAAGCAGCATCGACACGACGGACTGTCCGCACGAGATGTTCGTGGGTTGATAGAGATGCGTGATGTCGTGCGAGATCGCTTTCACGGCTGCACCGCGAACGGGTTGTACGTCGTCTCTTCCGGTCGATCAATCTGATCAACGCCTTCGACATGTTTTACCCAGTTCGCGAAACGCGTGCTCACAGGAGTCATTACGATTTCGATGATTAGTTTCACGAGGTATGCGCTCAACGCGGCGCGCACGAGATCGCCGTTAGCGAGGACTCCATAGAAAGCCACAGAGAAAAACACAAGACTATCGATCGCCTCTCCGACAAGCGTCGATGCAATGAAACGCCACGCCTGCTTCCAGCCGCGCTGTCCGCCTACGGCGAATTTCATTTTACTCAGAACGACGCTGTTACAGAATTCGCCACAGAAGTACGCCGCCATGCTTGCGATGATGATGCGGGGCACGAGGCCGAACATGATGTCGTATCCTTCCTGGTTGGTCCAAAAATCCGGTGCTGGAAGCTTGCCGAGCATGAACATGAACACGCTCATAAGCACCAAACTTCCAAAGCCGGTCCAAATCACATTTCGACTTTGCTTGTAACCGTAGACCTCGGTGAGTATGTCGCCGAAGATAAAGCTGATTGGAAAAATCAACGTACCTCCTGCGATCGTCAGAAAACCGATCTGCACGAACTTCGCGGCGTTCGCGACGTTCGAGATGAGAAGGCATGCGACGAACAAGCCAGTAAAGACTGGTAGCAAGCGGTAGGATTGGGTGTTTTGCATGAAGAAAGACTACGCCAGTCCCCTCGTCATCACAACGCCCCCAAATCCAGCGTCTCGTTTACCTTCACCTGTTTCACGAACTCCTGGTCGTGGCTCACGAGGATCATCCCCCCTTCGTACTGGTTCAACGCTTCGGCGATGATCGGCAAATGGCGGAAGTTGATGTGGTTCGTCGGCTCGTCGAGGATCATGAGCGTCGGCTTCTGGATCGTGAACCGCGCGAAGCAGAGTAATCCTTTTTGACCTTCGGAGAGAGCGATCGCCTTCGTCTGCACCTTGTCGCCGGTAAGAAGGAAACGTGCGGCGGTTTCGTACACGCGCTGGTTGTTCGGCGCGTCCATCGCTTCTTCCAAAATCTGGTACACGGTCTTATCCATCGGCAGGTTTCGGAAGTCCTGCGTGTAGTACCCGACTTTCACGCCGGGCGTCATGACCGCGCCGGTCTCCGTGCCGTTCGCCAACGCTTCGAGGAGCGACGTTTTGCCGATGCCGTTCGGGCCCACGATGATCACGCGGTGCCTGCGGCGGATCGTGAGGTCGATTTTCTTCTTCACCAGTTTGTGGTCCTTCATGATGTGGACCGACGAGAACTTCACGAGCGGTTTGTCGAATGTTTCCGCGTCGATCGTGAAGGGCGGGATCGTCACGTCTTCGCGGCGGACTTCCACTTTATTCTCTTCCGCTTCGGCGACAGCGTCGCGCATTTTGCTCGCGAGTTTGCGCATCTTGCCTCCTTTGTGGGAGAAGAAGTTGATCTTGTCCTTCTGGTCCTGGATTGATTTCTCCATGCGCGCGTTCTGGCGCTGCTCGCGCTCGATCTGTTCTTCGATTTTCTCCAGCACCGTAAAATAGTCACCCACGTACTGGTCGACCTTCTGCGTGTGGACGTCCAGGTACAACACGCCGTCGGTGAAGCTGTTCAGGAACGCCGCGTCGTGGGAGATCACGATGCAGGTTTTGTCGTACATCACGAGGAAACCCGTGAGGTGGTCGATGCCGGCCGCGTCGAGGTTGTTGGTCGGCTCGTCGAGCAGGAGGATATCCGGTTCTTGGATGAGCGCGTAGGCGAGGAGCAGACGCGCTTTCTGGCCGCCGGAGAAATCTTTCATTTTCTTGTCCATCGGCGCCTTCAGGTTCACCGCGTCGAGCACGCGGGCGACGTGGCGCTCGAGATCGTGCTTCTTCTCGTGGAACGCGCCGGCGAAGTACTCCCCCACCGTCTTCGTAAGATCGGCCGGGTCCATCACCTGCTTCGCGATGCCGATCGTCACGCCTTTCTTGATGTGAATCTCCCCTTCTTGGGGCTTCAGCGCCTTCGTGATCATCTTGAAAATCGTGCTCTTACCCGCGCCGTTCTGGCCCATGATCGTCAACTTCGCGTTCTCCCGCACGGAAAAGCTCGCCTCTTCGAGGATCGGCTTGGTGACGTCGTAGTGATACGACACGTCTTGGAACCGAAGAATGACATCACCGTGATCCATGGTCAGAAAAGGAGAAAGGAGCGCGCATCATAGGGATACCGAGGCGCTCGCGACAGTCTCTATCTTACAAAAAGTACCCGAACAGCCAATCGAAGAAACCGTCCCACGCATTGCCGGCTTTGCAGAGAAGGCCGCATTCTTCGGCCGCGGCCCTGAGGACCAAGCAACGGTTTTGGATCTTCGCGGAACCTGCCGGGCAACGAAGCGTGCATAACAACGAACAGCCGTCTTCGTCGTTGCCGTTGGCGTCGTCGCATTCTTCGCCCACGTCAACCATACCGTCGCCGCACCAAGGCTTGCGACACACCGTACGACACGTGTTCGACTGCGTATCCGAATTTTGGACTCCGACGTCGCATTCTTCCATCGGCTCGATGAGCCCGTTGCCGCACGTGCTGGTCTCGCACGTCCACGTGCAACCGTCGAGATCATTCGCATTGCCGTCATCGCAGGCTTCGCCTGAATCACGCACGCCGTCGCCGCAGAAGGCGTTGCGACAGTTGGTGCGGCACGCGTCGGGCTCGACGTTCGAATTCGCAACGCCCGCGTCGCATTCCTCGGGCTCTTGGAACTGCGCATCGCCGCAGTACGGCACCGTCACCACTGTTTTCGTACATGTCGAAGAACAACCGTCTCCGTTCAGCTTGTTTCCATCGTCGCACTGTTCACCCGCATGGATCCACCCATCGCCGCATACAGGCTTATATACGGGAGTCGCGGAGCTCGACGATGAAGATGCTGCCGCAGGTTTGCTGCTACTGGTCGACGACGCCGGAACCCCCACCGAGACCGATGAAGGCGCGGAAGAAGGCTTCGCGACCGTCGATTGCGACGACTTCAGGGAAGATGGGAGCGAAACGGACGATGCCGCGGCGGGCACAGACGACGGCGCGATCGACGAGACCGAAGACGATTTCACCGAAGCAGCCGATACCACAACCGCGCTCGACGACACAAACGACGACGCAGCGGAACCCGTCGACGCCGCCGATGACGATGTCACCGATGCAGATGATCCGCTGGACGTCGCGGACGACGATGACGCGCACGCCACGATCGTCCACGTACACCCCCCGGTGCAACTATCGCCGTTCTCGTCGCACTCGGGTACGGAACAGACCTGCCCGCATTGCCCCGCGATCGACCCCGTGCCGCTGTCGCACTCTTCGCCGACGGAACGGGACACGATGCCATCGCCGCATTGCACGAGCGTGCATTCGAAGGTGCAATTCGGCCCGGTGCCGTTGCGCACGGATTCGTCGCACTCCTCTCCCGCGTTGACAGCGCCATTGCCGCACAACGACGTGGTTTGCCCCGTCAAACGCGTGGCGCCCATCGCAGCGACGATGCCAAACAGCACGAGCAATACCACCGCCAGGCGGCGTGTTTCGACCGGGAAACGTTGCAGAAATCGCACGAAACACATCCTCCAGCCAAAAACATCCGCGCGCAATAGGCTGGATGCGACGTTTCTGGTCGGGTAGACTTCCGCGGCATTTCACTCCTCACTACTTTTATGCGTCTCACCAAAATCGTCTGCACGCTCGGCCCGGCCAGCAACAGCCCCGAGAACATCCTAAAAATGATGAACGCCGGCATGAACGTCGCCCGCATCAACTTTTCCCACGGCGACGGAGAGACGCACGCCCCCACCATCCGCGCGGTGAAGAAAATCGCCGAAGAGAACGGCTACGACATCCCGACGATGCTCGATACGAAGGGGCCGGAGATTCGAACGGGCGACGTCGCGGCGCCGATCGCGGTGAAGAAAGGAGACGACGTGCTTTTCACGTTCGACAAGACCGCGACGTACGACGGCGTCATCATTCACGTGAAC
>CAYGDM010000030.1:0-14067 GCA_964348685.1 uncultured Candidatus Peribacteria bacterium
CAACGTCATCGAGCTCAACAACGTCGTGAAGTACATGGAAACTGTCTACGGTATCTCCGCAGCCCCGGTCGCCATGGGTGGCGGTGGAGGAGGCGGTGGTGGCGAAGCTGCCGCAGAGAAGTCGACGTTCAACGTCGAGCTCACGGAAGCAGGCGGCCAGAAGATCGCCGTGATCAAAGTCGTGAAGGACATCACGGGTCTCGGCCTCGCCGAAGCCAAGGGCCTCGTGGACGCCGCTCCGAAGGTCATCAGGAGAACGTCGCCAAGGCAGACGCAGACGAGATGAAGACGAAGCTCGAAGCTGCAGGCGCCAAGGTCACGCTCAAGTAAGCCATTTCCCAACGGAACGAGACGGGAGCCTTCGGGCTCCTTTTTCGTAGTTCGCAGGAGTTTGACAAAACAAAGATTTAAATTACAGTATCCATAGTTCCGTCACACCATCACTCTTTCTTGGGGCGTGATGATTTCACTATTCGTATCGCAGGAGTTTCGGTCATGAACATGTTGTGGATGGGTTTGTGGATCTACCTCGGAGTCGCGATCACGCGATTTCTCTTACTACTTAGCGCGTACTGCTATGAGACGAAATGCGCTAAGGCTGACTTTATCCTACGCGGAAAAGTAAAATATTTCCGCAGCATCAAAAATCCGTATGCGATCATTTTTCAATCGCTCTTCTGGCTCCCGGTGATGATCACAAAATTCACGAAACACGGGATGCTGTGGGTCTTACTGGAATGTCACTATTGGCAAATGGCGTACCAATACCCCTTCGGATTCGGATATCCAATGCCGACCAAATCGATCTTCGAAGAGCAATAACCGAAATAACCGCCGGAAAGAGTGCGTCGACGAAACATCAGGCTGCTTCACAAGAGCAGCCTGATTTCCCATGCGCGATTGACTCCGTCTCCGCGCTCGGCTGTGATGGTCCCATCCCCCACCCCTCCATGCGTCTCTCCGTCCGTCTCGCATCCGCCCTCTGTATCCTCACGCTCGTCACCCCCTTCGCAGCCGATGCTGCTGCAGCAGCGAAGACCCTGCGCCTGCGCGACATCGTGAAGATCATGGAATCAAACAAGAAGCCGGTGTCGTTCACCGTGGATATCACGGGCAAGAGCGGCAAAAACTCCGGCACGATCTCGTTCACGGGCTCGCACAACGGCAAGACGACGTCTATCGACGATATGGCCGCCACGATGTCCATGACACTCGATATGCGCCTGGAGAACGGCGCAACCATCTCAGGAAAAAGCCGCATCGTGATCGTCGACGCGGTCGCGTACGTCATCCTCGACGAACTCGACGCCTCGGGCGATGCGGCACCGTACGTCTTCGGTGAGACGGACATGCTCATCGGCACCTGGTTCAGCATGCCCTTGGACGACGTGGAATACGCCGGCCTGAAGGCGGAGCGCATCGAAAACTCCTCCGCGTCCGTCCGCCAGTTCGACCCGTTCTTCACCGTCACGGAAAAAACGCAGGGCACGAAAACGACCTACACGGCGACCATTCCCAAAGCCAAACAGCGGCGCTTCCTCACGAAGATCTTCGGCAAGAACCAAGCTCTTCGCCGGCAGATGCGCCTGAATACGATCGACGCGACGATCATCGTCGACGCCGTCCGCAATGCGTTCGATGCCGTGAGCGGCACGGTAAACCTGACGACGCTCTCCGGGAAAGAAAAGGGTTCGTTCACGACGAAGGTTTCGATGAAGGTCCTGAAGACCGCTCCGGCGATCGCCGCGCCGGCCGACAGCATGACGTTCGAAGAATTCCTCACAGAACAATTGGGAATCAGTCCGACCATGTCACTTATCGAAGCCCGCAACGCGCAGCGACGCAGCGACGCTAGTACGATCGTGAGCAGTATTTATCAATACGCAATCGATAACGACGGCGATCTCCCCATGAATATCCCCGACAACAAAACGCTCGCGATCTGCAAAGCGCGCACGCCCTGCGCAGGCGCGTCGCTCGATGCGCTGTTGGATTCCTACCTCGTGCACATTCCGAGCGACCCCTCGGGCGATGAAGACGATCTCGAGACGGGATATACCATCACGATCGATGACTACGGCAATATCACGGTATCCGCACCGATGGCCGAAGATGACGAAGTTATCTCCGTGACCAGATAACGGCCGTTTCTCGCTATTATAGCGAATGAAATTGACAATTTCCGTTAACACGAGGATACTGGCCTTAGCAAACGTCCAGTCCTCGCTCAGTCGGTCACACGATTAAAGAAAGGAATGGAGACGATGCGTCTTACTTCCTTTTTTTCTTCTCAGCATATGGCTGATCAACAGATCCCGTGCCGCGACTGCGGTGCACAGTTCGACTTCTCCGAAGGCGAACAAGCGTTCTACGCCGAGCGCAACTTGTCGGCTCCCCAGCGCTGCAAGGCCTGTCGCGATGCTCGCAAGAGCCAGCGCGGCGGCGGTATGGGCGGTGAACGTGAACTCCACGACGCCGTTTGTGCTCAATGCGGTGCGGCCTGCCAGGTCCCGTTCAAGCCCCGCCCGGAAAGCGAGGGTGGACGCCCGGTCCTGTGCAAGGCTTGTTTCATGGCCAGCAAGGCGTAAAGCGAGGTACCCCCTCCTCATGAATACAAAACACCCGCCCACAAGGCGGGTGTTTTCGTAGATGCAGATTTGCTATACTCATCACCGAGATGCAGAAATCGCCGTGGCTCATCATCGCGCTCGGAATGCTCGGACTCGTCGTGGGCTACTCCGCCGTGGTCTTCAGCAGCGGCACAGTCTTCGCGAACGGCGGATCCTGTCCGTTCAAAGATAAAGCCGTAACGTGTACCGGTACCGATTGTCCGTACCATGGATAAGCTCGAATTCCGCTTCGTCCGATCGGTGACGTTCTGGGCATGGTTCGTCGTCGTGTTCGCGGTCGCAGGCCTCTTCTTCGCGTGGGAGCTTCGGCTCGTGCCGCTCCCCTACGAGCTTCCCCGTGTGCCAGCCACGCCATTTGAACTCATATACACCGCGACACTGACGCTGCTCTTGAGCGTCGCCGCCGGCCTCTTCGGGTGGCGCCGCCAAAACGGCTCGTGCCCCATCGGCGTGAAGCGTTCCGTGGGTCTGGCCAGCATGCTCGGCGGCCTCGCGCTCCTCTGCCCCGTGTGCCTCGCATTGCCCATCACCTTCATCGGTCTTGGCACAGCGTTTGCGATCCTCGGGCAATTCCTGCCGCTGATCCGCATCATCGCGGTGCTGTTCGCGTTGATTGCGATTTGGTTATTGTGGCCGCGCGCCCAACGGTGATATGCGCCTGCGATGGCTCGACCTCCTTCGCTCGGCCGCGATCGTCGCCATGGTTTTTTATCATGCAGCGTACGACCTGGACGTGCTCTATGGATGGGATCTCAACGTGAACCGCGGCGCATGGAAAGTCTTTCAAGTGTGCGTCGCATCGCTCTTCTTGGTCGTATCGGGCATCAGCGCGGGGTTTTGGACCCGGTCGGAGAACCGCTACGAACGCGGCTGGCGGCGCGGATGGCAGATCCTCAGCGCGGCGATGTGCGTCAGCCTTGTGACGGCCCTGATCGACCCCGGAACATGGGTCCGCTTCGGCATCCTCCACCTCATCGGCGTGTCAGCGTTCCTCCTACCGATCGTGCGACCGCTACGCCCCATACCCATAGCCGTCCTCGGCATCGCGTGCATCCTGCTCGGTTATGTTGCTGCCGGCTACGACGCCACGACCAACGTATTCATCCCGCTCGGCTTCATCCCTCCCTACTTCCGCTCGGTCGATTTCGTGCCCGTCTTCCCCTGGATGGGGCCGGTGCTACTGGGGTTTGCGGTGGGGGTGCCGTTGTCGATGCGCCCCGCAACCATTTCAGCGCGCCCACGAATGGGCACGCTGGGCGATCTATTGGTTTGGCCCGGTAAACATTCGTTGTTGATCTATTTGGTGCATCAGCCGATGATCCTGGGGGTGTTGTGGATAGGCTCATAGAACGCGTCATGATACGCTTATCGTGCCCCTCTTTCGTGTTATGCCTTTTTCCAAAAAGATAGTGTCTTTTGAGGATTCCGCACGAAAGGCACTGTTTTGCCTCGGACTCATCGCCGCAATTGTTGCAGTCCACCAGCTGCTCATGACCACGTGGATGTTCCTTGGCGGCGTGCATTCGATGAATGCCCCCTATTTTTGGGTGATCGGCAGGGCATGGATGAACGGACTCGAGCCGTACATGGATATTTTCGAGCCGAAGCCGCCCGCGATATTCCTTTTATCGGCAGTATCGCTGCTGCTTTTTCAAAGCTACGCTGCAGGGTTTGCACTCAGCATTGTCATCCTGTGGGCCGTTCCCTCAACTCTTGTACTCTCCGCAAAGGAATACGGAAAAATGTGGATGCTGTTGGGATGGCTCTACGGGAGCATGATTGTTCTGTATATGGCGAAAGCGGCCGGCGCGTGGGAAACGGAATATTTCGGCGCATTTTTTGGAATTTTATACGTATTGGCCGCGAAAAAATTCCCACATTTCTTGCTACTCACTTTATTATTATTTTTCTCGATCGGCTTCAAAGAACCCTTTTTCCTTGTTCTACTCTCATCTGCGATCCTCCTCTTCCCCGAGCCAAAAATCTTCAGAGACCGTTTCCTGTTTCCGTTCATAACAGCAGCCGCAATTGGAACTCTTCTTTTGGTACTGTTGCATATATTCGATGGATATACCGGACTGTACCTCACGTCGATTTTTGAACATCGTGTCTTCCAAAATTCCCCCGTATGGCTGAGAGGTTTTCAGTTCATCAAAATTTGGGGGCATCTGGCCGGGACCAATGTCGTGCTCCCATTTTCCATTGGAGCAATTGCCGTATGCACGGTCAGGAATATTCCCAGTGTGATACGACTTTTCGTGGGATTTTTTCTCACGATCACTGCAGTAGGCATAGCCAGCGACTGGCAGGGGCATCACTTTATTTTCGCCGTGCCTTTGTACGCCGCATTGTTCCTCTGCGCCGCAGGAAATATACACAAATATGCATGGGAATCCCGTGTTGTAACGATGCTGTTGGCGATCACCTCCCTGACCATCGCCTATCCGCCATCGTTAATAAGCGTCAAAGAAGCCAATCGCATGATCGATGCGAACGCGCTTCTCACATCTGAATCTCAGGCCAACGCCGCAGTCATCGATTCCATACTGACTGCGTGTGCTATCGATCGATATTTTTTCCTGCAAGAACCAAGCGTGATGCTTGCGTACACTCAACATTCCCCGCTGAATTTCTTCCCCTATACGCTCTTTGAGCATCTGCTACGTTACCATCCTGCGATTAAGGAAAAAAGCATCGAGAATCTCGACAAAGCCGAAATCGTTTTCGTGTACGGAGACGCATACGTACCCTCATCTTCCGTGGCGCTGGAACGGGAGTTCGGCGATTTAATGAATCGCTATCTTGCACAGAATTACACGAAAGAAGCACCTGCATGCGCCCGCCCGTTTCTGCCGTTTCACAAGCATCACGTGCTCTTCAAAATCGATACACAGGTGTCTTTATGATTGCGGAATATCGCACGTCACGTGCAATTCCTGCACCGTGTGGAGTGGCTTCTCCCCTTTCAACCACGTCGTGATGGACTCCAGACAATCCACGTACATCGTGCGGACCGAGTCGTCGGCGTAGAACGCGATGTGCGGCGTGGTAATGACTTTCGGGTGCCGCGTGAGGGCTTTGTCGATATCGCCACCAAGACTTTCGTTCTCGAGGACGTCGAGCAACGCCCACGCGACCTTACCACTCTCGAGGCCGTCCAAGAGCGCCTTCGATTCGATGAGCGAACCGCGCGCGGTGTTCACGATGATCACGCCATCTTTCATCTTGGCAATTGCTTCGGCGTTGATCATGCCCTTCGTAGCGGGGAGCGACGGTGCGTGGAGCGAGATGATGTCGGATTCAGCGAAGAGCTGGTCGCGCTCGACGTACGTCACGCCGAATTTCTCTTTCAATTCTTCGACGACGAAGATGTCCTGCGCCAGGATGCGCATGTCGAAGCCATGGGCGAATTGCGCCACTTTACGGCCGATCTTCCCCGTTCCGACGATACCGATCGTCTTGCCGTTCAGCGCCATACCCTTCAGGCCGTGGTAATCGAACACACCTTCGTTCACGCGGCGGTTGCCCTCACCAATGTGACGAAGCGTCCCAAGGAGCAGCGCGAACACGTGCTCGGCGATGACGTGCGACCCGTAATCCGGCACGTGACACACCGAGATCCCCCGCTCTTTGCAGGCCGCAAGATCGATGTGGTCGAATCCGACCGAACGCGTGCAGACGAGGCGCAGGTTCGGGAGCTTCGCAATGACGTCCGCCGTCAGTTTCGTATTCACGAAGATCGAGAGGATCTGCACGTCGGGGCACTCCTTCGTCAGATCGGCATCAGCTTCGAGGAAGCGCGATTCGGGATACGCGGCATCGACACGGACCTTTTCCTGGGCATCGACATCCAAAAAGACGATTCGGGGGTGTTGCATGCCGGCATCGTACCGAACGAAGCGAAAAATTGAAGGTGAAAACGAAGCGGATGCCGCGCGCGTTCTATGGTCTACTTTCTGTTATCTGCATGCGGTCCGCGCTACACTGCCGACCGCATGTCCTTCCAGGTCCGCCGCCTCAAGGAAGAGGCTCCTCCATCGTCGCTTTCGAAGGCCGTAAAATGGCTGCGCCGGTTGAAGCTGCCGGCGTTTTTCGTGTTCTGGCGCGCGAAGCACGTTGCCGAAGAGAAGCAGAAAGAGAAGAAACGACAGCGCGTCTGGAAAAGAGTCTTGATCGCGCTGGTCATCATCGTGCTGGCCGTCGCCGGCATCGGGGCGGGCGTAAAAGCCTTGGTCGACATGAACGTCATCCAGGTGACGCAGCTTGTGAACGTCGCGGGCACGCCGCTGCCGAAAGACGCCCACGGCTACACGAACTTCCTTTTGCTAGGCCAAGGCGACAAGAACCACGACGGGGTGGATCTGACCGACACGATCATCCTCGCCAGCCTTGACCCCCGGACCGACAGCGCCGCGATGATCTCGATCCCCCGCGACCTCTACATGAATACCTCGCGCATGGGCGCCGGGCGCATCAACACGCTCTACCGCGACTTCAAGTATTACTTGATGCAGAACGAAGACCTGAGCGAGGAACAAGCCGGCCGTGCCGCGATGCAGGAGCTCATGAAAGAGCTCTCGGTCACCTTCGGCATCGAACTGCACCACGTCGTGAAGGTCGACTTCATCGCGTTCGTCCAGGCGGTCGATGCTCTCGGCGGCATCGACGTGTACGTGCCCGAAGACCTCTACGACAACCAGTATCCCGGCCCGAACTATGGTTACGTGACGTTCTCCGTGCTCGAAGGCATGCAACACATGGACGGCGAAACCGCGCTGAAATACGCGCGCAGCCGCCACTCTACGAGCGACTTCGACCGCTCCCGGCGCCAGCAGGACCTGCTGAAAGCCCTTGGCGACAAGGCGAAGGCCGAGGGTACGCTCTCGAGCCCCAACCGCATCACGTCGCTCCTGCGCATCATGAACGAACACGTGGCAACGACGCTCACCTTCCGCGAAATGGTGACGCTCGCCGGCCTGGCCTCGGATCTCGACAAAGAGAAGATCGTCTCGGTGCAGTTCAACCTCGAAGGCCCCGGCGGCTTCCTCTATCCGCCGCCGCGCGACCAGTTCGGCGGCGCCGCGGTGCTGATCCCGAACTCATGGGACGAAGTCCGCACGTTTATGAACCTCGTCCTCGCCGACCGACCGCTCTTCCTCGACACGACGACGATCGACATCTTCAACGCCGGCGGCCCGAGCGGCGCGGCGGGGCTCCTGGCACGCGAGTTGGATCGCTACACGCTCGTCGTCGGCGAAGTGGCAAACTACGAGGGTGATGACAGGCTGACATCAGCCATCCTAACGCCGAAAGCCAGCGAGAAAACGGCGAAGAAACTCGGTACATTGCTGCAGATCGCGGATGTCGCCACCCTGCCCGATACCGCAACCGGCACGACGATCCAGATTCTCCTCGGGGAGGATTACCGCTACCGTTCCATCGTGGAACTGACCGCCCCCGAAACCGCCTCCTCTTCGTCCGCCGCCGCTTCGGCTCCGGCGGATCTCTGATATGACCCCACGCGAGATCATCGCCGAGGCCTGGACGATCACGAGCACCCAGCCAAAACTCCGCCGATGGGCGTACATGTCGTCGCTCCTCGAAACGATGCTCAACGTGAAGCTCCTCTTCACGCAGGCGTACTTCGGCTACGCGTACCTCTTCGGGCACGGCGAGGCGGGCTTCTTCGACATCGAGCTCTGGATCTGGAACAGCCTCCCGCCCGCGCTGTCAGTCTCGATTCTCCTCTTCTTCATCCTCCTCGTCGTCGTCGAATTCTTCGCGCCGCACCTCTGCCTCGGCGCCATCATCGGGCTGGCGGCCAAACGCGCGAAGGGCGAACCCGTCCGCGGCGGTCCGGTCCTCGCCCTCTACAACTTCTTCTCGATCTTCACGATCCACGAATTCCTCATCCTCAGCTCCGTCCCCACCGCGATCACGGTCATCTCACTCATTCTACGCTACATAGAGCCAAGTTTGTGGACCTTCAGCATCGGCGGCGTGCTCATACTCTTCGTCATCGGCAACATCCAGAAGTTCCTCTTCGCCTTCGCGGAAGAAGCGGCCGTCATCGAGAAACACGGCGTCTTCGAAGCCATCGGCCGCAGCTTCAAACTGATCCTCAGTAACCTGCTGCACATCATGTTCCTGCACTTGCTGCTCATCGTCATCTCGCTCCGGATCGCGATCAACGCCGTCATGGTCGTGCTCATCCCGGCCATCATGCTCGGGTTCGGATTCGTACTGACGTTCTTCATTACCGATACGGCGATCATCGTCGTCGCGGCGGCGGTCCTCGGCCTCGTGCTCATCGGCATCGCGAGTTATTTCCTCGGCTACATCTTGGCATTCAAACAAACGGTCTGGACGCTGACGTACATGGAATTCATGAAGGACAAAGACGTGGATCGGATTTCATAGTTGACTGTGTACAATCGTACACCTATACTAGGGGCCATGACGCTCACTCCCCACCAGCGCACGACCCTCAATTTCATCCGTGAATTCCAGCACAAACGCGGGTATTCGCCGTCGCTGGCGGATCTTGCCGTGGCCTTCGGCGTGAAGTCGAAGAACGCGGTGGCCAAAGTGGTGAACGCGCTGCTGAAGCACGGCATGCTCGAGAAAGATCCGAATGGCCGCATCAAAATCATCGACATGCACGAAGACGACGGCAATGTCCACGTGCCGCTCGCACTCTCGCTGTTCGGGCCCATTCACGCCGGCTTCGCGGCACCCGCCGAAGAACAGACCTCGGAGACCATCACCATCGAAGACTATATCGTGAAGGACCGGGCGAACACGTTCCTCCTGCGCGTGAAGGGCGACAGTATGATCAACGCCGGCATTCACGAGGGCGATATGGTCGTGGTCGAACGCGGCAAGGAACCGAAGGTGCACGACATCGTCGTCGGCGTCCTCGACGGCGAGTTCACCCTGAAACGCCTGCGAAAAGACAAAGGGAAGTTCTACCTGCAAGCCGAGAATGACGCGTATCCGGATCTCTTCGCGCTCGAAGAACTCCAAGTGGCAGGCGTCGTTCGCGGCGTCATGCGCAAGTATTAAGCCCATTTCCCACCGTTAGCCATGATCGCGCATATCGATGCGGATGCCTTCTTCGCGTCCGTTCTTCAGCGGCTACACCCTCACTTGAAGGGCAAGGCGCTCATCGCATCGGGCATGGGCGGCGGCTGTGTGATCGCCGCGAGCTACCCAGCAAAGGGCAAAGGAGTGAAAACAGGCATGCGCCTACGCGACGCACTCGCCCTCTGCCCGGAGGCGGTCGTGATGCCCTCGGACTTCCGCGAGACCAGCCTCGCCAGCCAGCAGATCGAAGCGATCCTAAAAGATACGTGCCCGATGGTCGAAGAAACGTCGATCGACGAATGGTTCCTCGATCTCGAATCGCTCGTGGGCGGCGACCCGCTTGATGCCAAAGCGTGGGCGCGCGCCATCCAAGACCGGATCATCCGCTCGACCGACATCGGCGTGTCGATCGGCGTAGCCCCCACGAAGACCCTCGCGAAGATGGCGGGCGAAGAACACAAACCGCGCGGCGTGACGACGCTTCGAACCCAAGAGGAGATCATTGCCTTCCTGAAGCGCCGGCCAGCCACCGCGATCCCGGGAATAGGCCGAAAACGCGAGGTGGACGTCCGTATTCGGGGCTGGGAAACGGCCTGGGATATCGCCTACGCGCCGGATCCCCTCTTGAAGCAGCTCTTCGGCATCGGCGTCGTGGAGCTCGCGGCGGAGCTGCGCGGCGAACAGGTGTACGCGGTGACAATCGAAACGGCGCCGCCCAAATCCATCTCCCGCGCGCGCAGCTTCCACCCGACCGACGAAGGATCGCTCCTCTGGGCGTACGTTCTGCAGCACCTCAGTTACAGCGTGCTCAAGATGCGCCGGCACAATCTCTCCACTCGCGGCATTTCCATCTGGCTGCGGCACGACGACTACGCGGGCGGCGACGACGCCGGCCTGAAACTCCCCCGCGCGTACGACACCGAACTGGACCTAATCCCCTTCGCGCGGCGGTGCTTCCAACGCGCGCGGCACTACAACCGGCGCTACACCCAGGTGGCATTGGCGCTGTGGCACCTCGTCCCCGGCGGGACGGTGCAGTACTCACTCTTCACGGACCCCGCGGATACCGACAAAGTGGGATCGATCCAAAGGAGCCTCGACGGCCTGCGGACGCGCTACGGCAAAGACATCGTCGTCCCCGGCGGGGCGGTACCGATCACGGAGAACAAGCGCCCGGGATTGGTCATGACGACGGTAGATTGAGAAGATGACGAATTTTGACCAACTCAATTTACATGGTATTTTAATAGTAGTTAGGCAGTGCGTGTGCATTGCCCATGAAAACACCGGTTGATGAAAGAGGCACGCATGAACGTTTTCCACAGATTCGCTTCCGTGCGCAAAACATTGCACTACGAGGGCATCATTCTCAAACCCGAAGGACCTGTTACGAATGATCAATGGATAGAACTTGGCTCCACGATGAGCAATTTTCAGGGGAAGATCGATCAAGTACTCTGCACGCCGGAATTCCGAGAGATGTATTGCACGAACAACATGATCGACATCAAAAGACTTGAAGCACAGTGCGGGAGGGCAATGAATCCCCTATTCAGACCTGCTCTCTCGGCGATCGCCGAGGCGTACTGGCGCCACATTATGGACCGTCCGAACCGCCTACAGGAGATCGCGGCAAGCGAAGCAGCGTTCTACTTAGCGTATGCAATACAGTTCCTGGCGATCAACGGTAACAAGCCCCTGGACACGGCTGCGTACGGAAACCATGTCGCGTTCGGGCTATACAACCTCGAACAAGCGATGCAAGGAGCCCCAGTAGGAGAGTGAAGGCCGCCCTACTGCACGACCATCAACCGAACGAGGGCTGTCCATCCGGATAGCCTTCTTCGCTGTGCCGCAGCGTATTTGACTTCGCCCTACGACAGTTTTACGGTAAACGGAGTGGGTGGCGCGCGTCGCGTTACCCGTTCACATCACGGCCGATGGAGGAAGAACACATGAATGAAGAATGCACACCGTTCGAAGGACTGCGACAACTGCTGTTCGGCGAAATGCCGTACATCGGATTCCGGAGAGCGGAGACGACAGGGTACATGCGGATCGCGTGCTACTCCGAAGGGAACGAAGTCGTAGGCGAGATCACGATCCGGGAATATCAGGAGGTGTTTGAACCGCTCTGCGACGGCGACCAACGTTTGTTCATGGAAGATCTGCTACACGCGTGCGCACGGGGAGCGCAACAGTCGATGGACGGACTACACGCGCTAGCGGCGATCTACTGGACCGGAAAAACGACCGGGCGGCACAAGGAAAAATGGGCGCCGCGCGGGGACGACGTCGCGCTGATCGAGCAATTCGCCGCGGAGATAACAGTGGATGTTTCGCAAAAATTTGCGGTCTACTGCACGAAAAACCTACCGGTCTTGGCATAGCGAGCATGGACGCCATCGGTCACCCAGGCCGCTCGAAAGAGCGGCCTTCTGTTAGTGGGTCGACTCCGAATACGTCACCCCCGCGCGGACGTGCTCCAGCGCGTCTTTCATGTACGGAACCATCTCCGGCAACGCATCGAGCGGGAACCAATCGAGGTGATCGCTCTTCGCCGGTTCCGCGTTCGTCGGCTCCCCTTTCCACTCGGCCGCGGTGAAGAAATATGCGACGCGTTCGTGCGACACGGGAACATGCGAATAGCGGTGCATCGTATGACGCAAAACGATCGTCGCCGGATCGACGATGACGCCCGTCTCCTCCAATGCCTCGCGCACCGCACCGATCGTCGGCGTCTCGCCCGGCTCTTTGTGACCGGCCGGAAAGCAGTATTTGCCGTCCATGTAGCCGGTGTTCCGCCGTCGCAACAAACAGACCTTTCCGTCCCGAATGAGAATCAACGAAACTTCTTGGATGGCGGAGCAGTCGTTACGCATGCGGCACATCCTACACGCTTCGATTTCCAAACATAACAAAAGCCACCCGTTTGAAGGGGTGGCAGTTGTCAAAAAGTGGAAAGATCGAAGCCCGCCTTGAGAGTGAGCGGAACCCTTTTAAAGAGTTCGTCAAAAAAATGCAAGATTTTCTTCACATTTCGATGGACTGCATTGTCCGTTTCCCGATACTGGCGTGGATGAACGCCGCGCCACTCGCCCTCGCCGAAGACGTCCTCCTCTCGCCGATTAATGTCGTGGGAGGATATTCGCTACTCCAGATTGGCATCGCGGCAGGCGTGGTCGGGGCAGGAATTTGGGGCCTGCGCGCGCTCTATAACAAAGCGATCAACGGATAAGAAAAAGGCGCCCCCTCGACTGCGGGAACGCCCTCTTCGTCGTATCACTGTTTAGCGCCGGAATCCTCCCGGACGCGGACCTCCACGCGGGGGTCCTCCGAAACCGCCTGGGCGGGGGCCCTGGGCTACGAAGCCCTCGGGCGGAGGCGTCATCTGCTTGAGTGAGAGGCGCGTCTTGCCTTCCTGCGCATCGAACTCGACGCACTTCACCTGCAGCGTCTGGCCCATCTGCACGACGTCTTCCACCTGCTCCGTGCGGCCCCAGGCCAATTCGGAGATGTGGATCATGCCATCCTTGCCGTGGCCGAACTCGGCGATTGCGCCGACACCCGGGATGATGCGGATGATCTTCGCGTCGTAGACCTTGCCGACTTCCGGCTTCTCCGTGATGCCGAGGATCCACTCCTTGGCGCGGGCCATCATGGCGCCGTCTGCCGAGGTGATGAAGATGATGCCGGAGTCCTCGATGTCGATTTCGACGCCGAGATCGCCCGTGATCTTCTGGATCGTTTCACCGCCCTTACCGATGACGAGGCGGATGTCTTCCGGGTTGATCTGGATCGTCTCGATGCGCGGCGCGTACGGGGACAATTCGTGGCGCGGTTCCTGGATCGTGCCGAGCATGATCGAGAGGATCTCGCCGCGGCCCACGCGGGCGCGTTCCAAGGCTTCCTTGAACACGGAATCAGGAAGGCCCTTGATCTTGATATCCATCTGGATGGCCGTGATGCCCTTCTCGGTGCCGGTCACCTTGAAGTCCATATCGCCGCCGAAGTCTTCTTCGTCTTGGAGATCGGAGAGAATCACGTACTGGCCTTTCTCTTCATCGGAGACGAGGCCGAGCGCGATGCCCGACACCGGCGCCTTGATCGGCACGCCGGCCGCCATGAGCGCGAGCGTGGTGCCGCAGGTCGCAGCCATGGAGGAGGAACCGTTGCTCGCCAGAATCTCGGTGACGGTGCGGATCGTGTACGGGAATTCCTCGGCCGTCGGGAGCACAGGCTCAAGACCGCGCTGGGCCAAGTTGCCGTGACCGATTTCGCGGTTACCGACGCTGAGGCGATTGCTGGTCTCGCCAACAGAGAACGGCGGGAAATTGTAGTGATGCATGTA
>CAYGDM010000031.1:0-13867 GCA_964348685.1 uncultured Candidatus Peribacteria bacterium
GCTCTACACGCTCATTTGGAACCGCACCGTCGCCACGCAGATGCCCCAGGCGGAGTTCAAGCGCGTCGCGGCTGATATCACAGCAAATGACTACACGTTCCGCGCCACGGGCCAAACGGTGACCTTCGACGGCTTCCTCCGCGTGTACCGAGAAGACCGCGATGAAGGCGACGAGCACCCGGAAGGCGACGACTCCGAGGCACTCCTCCCTCCCCTGGCCGAAGGCCAAGGGCTACAGCTGGATGAATTGAAACCCGAACAGCACTTCACGAAGCCGCCGGCGCGCTACACCGAAGCCTCGCTCGTGAAGAAGCTCGAAGAAGAAGGCATCGGCCGTCCGTCGACCTACGCGCCGACGATCAGCGTGGTGCAGGCGCGCGGCTACATCCGCAAAGACAACAAGCAGCTGATCCCGGAAGACATCGCGTTCACGGTCACCGATCTCTTGAAGGAACACTTCCCGCAGATCGTCGACCTCGCGTTCACCGCCACGATGGAGCAGTCCTTGGACGACATCGCGGAAGGCGAGACGAACACGGCGAAGTTCCTCCACGGCTTCTTCGACCCGTTCAAAGAACTCGTCGACCAGAAGACGAAGGACATTAAGAAGGCCGACGTCTTGAAGGAGCGCGTGCTCGGCATCGATCCGGAAACGAAGCTCGAAGTCATCGTCCGCACCGGCCGTTTCGGGCCGTACGTGCAGCTCGGCCGCTTGGACCCGAACGCACCGAAGGCGAAGCGCGCCAAGAAGGGCGAGAAGAAAGAGAAAAAGAGTGACCTCAAGACCGCATCGCTCCCGAAGAATATTTTGATCGACGACGCGACGATGGAGCAGGCGATGAGCCTCCTCGCGTTCCCGCGGCAGCTGGGCATGGCAAACGGTGAACCGGTGACGGTGTTCCTCGGACGCTTCGGCCCCTACGTGAAGCACGGCGACAAGACCGCGAGCCTCGGCGAAGTGGATCCCTCCAGCATCACGCTCGACGAAGCGGTCGCGTTCGTGGCCGATTCCGCCGCACGCAAAGCAAAGGCCGCCGAACCGCTCCGCACGCTGGGCAAAGCGCCGTCTGGTAAAGATGTCTTCGTGAAGACCGGCCGCTACGGCCCGTACGTCACCGACGGCGAGACGAACTGCTCGGTCCCCAAGCGCTTCACGCCCGAAGCGATCACGCTCGAAGAAGCCGTCGAACTCCTGGAAAAGAAGAAGACGAGCCCGAAGCGCGCATGGAGGGGGAAGAAGAAATCGTGAGCGTCTCCGTCATGCCTCGGTACGTTCGACTCGCTGCGGCTTGTCGAACACTCGGCCTGACAACGAAGCGTATAAAGCAGCATTGTCATGCCGAGTGCTATGAACCAGAGCGAAGCGATCGGTTCATAGCGTACCGAGGCATTACTGCGCCGGCGTTCCGGCCTTGAGCGCGCGGGCTTCGTCGGCCAGGCTCTTCGCGATGCCTTGCATCTGCGTTGATACCGTCGTGAGGCCCGGGCTGAATTCGATCGCCTTCGCTGCGCTGTTCCATGCGCTACCCGAGAGCGTGATTGCGCCGTCGAGGTTGCCCTGCAGGCCCGCCTTGTAGGCCTGCACAAGGAACTGGAAGCCTTCCGAGATCTTCACCGCGCCCTTCACGATCGCTTCGTCCGGTGCCGAGATCAGCGCCCCGCGGGCGGCCACCGTTGAGCGCGTGGCGGCGTATTCCGCGTTTACGATGTCCTGGCTCTCGATGAGTGCGAGGACGTTCATGATTTCCGTTTCGGCTTCGGTGAGGAGCGCCTGCGTGCGGCGGCCCTGCTTGTACATCTCCAAGCGGTATTGCAGGAGCGCCACCTGCGCGCGCGTCAGCTCCTGGCCCGGGTTGAGCGTGCCGTCTTCCGCGACCATCGTCATCGATGACGCGACGGCAAAGCGCATGTGCGGGTAGAACCATTCGTCGGGGTTCGAAACGTCGGTTGCGAGGCCACCGCGGATTTCCGCGAGGGTCGTGACGGGATCCACCTTGTTCGCAATGAGGAGCATCTTGATGAACTCGGCCTTCTTCACGTTGCTCGTGGGAAGGAAGCTCGTTTTCGCCGGAGGTCCGTCGATGATGGCGAGCGCCTGCCTGCCTGCCTCAACGTACGGCAGGAACCATGAACCTGCCGGCACGTCCGCATAGACGGACGTCGTGGCCGTCGCGAGGACTTCCGCGCTGACGTACGGTGCTACGATGATTTTGATGGCTTCGGCGCGATTCACTTTTGCGTCGGGTTTGAAGGTGCCGTCCGCATAGCCCGCTATGATGTTTTTACTCTTGAGGTATTCAACGGCGTCGAAGGCCGGGTGGTTGGCCGGAACGTCTTTGAACGATGCCGTTTGAGCGAAGGCAACGGCCGGGCTCGCGATGATCGCTGCGGAGAGAACAAATGAGGCAATACGTGTGTGCACTGTGCGGAGAGGAAGCATGTGTAGAGCGTAGCAGCGCTCCATCAGCCTTCACAAGGATGTTCCGATAGATCCGGGACAACATGTCTCATAGGGAAAGAGCCCTATAGGTAGCCGTTCTTCCCCTCCTTTTCCTTGGTCGCTCGCTTCGGGCGCCCTCTACAAGCGGAAGACTCGGATACATTCGCTTCACAGTACTCCGTTTTTTTAGTGTCGTGTGTCGCTTCGTGCACAGGACAAACGCTGCGAAACATGCGCGACACTGTATCGATCTTTGGCTTGGCATAGGGCTCTTCGCAGTGGACCGCGCAACGCTCGCAGGCAACCACTGCACGTCGCGCGATGATGCCTGTCGGCTGGGCCGTGCGACGTCGATGCGATGCCATCAGTTCAGATACATCCCTCTCGCAAAGAATCGCTATCGATGGCTTCAGGCAGCGATTTATTCCTGATTGCTCATGAGGCCGTCTGACGCCCTTCGCGCGATCATGTACTGGCGCTTCACATGATGCAATGAGAGGGCTGTCACATCCCCTCTGTACTTCGCCGTTTGTTCACATACATCCGCACGACGGTCGCCGTGATGCATCGCGAAGATTTTTTTGTCGAGCAAGCGCGAGTTGTTCCGGTACATATGCATCGGTGCCGCACGGTTCTTTCGTACGTCGAACAATTCCGACGTTGCGTGGGCGCGGATCGGTCAGATAGATACGCGACACAATGTTTTTTCGGTGACGCTGAGACGACTTCCGCGATCTGCTGCGAAAGCTTCGGTACATGCAGTACACCACTGGACGATTATCCACATTCGTGATACAATGATCAGAAGTCTGACACAAAAAAATTCCACACACACAAAAGAATATCCACATGCATTCGCGGACTTTCACGCTCCGGAACGTACGTCACCTGCTCAAGCGGGCGAAAGAGCTGGAGTTGAGTGATGGCGCGGTGCAGCGTTTGAAGTGGTTTGCGTTCGCACTCGAACACGACGGAAACGTTTCTCTCGCATGCCGACACTTCGGTATCGCGCGTTCGACGTACCTGCGTTGGGCCGATCGTTTCGACGCGCATGATTCGTCGTCGCTCGAGGACGAATCGCGCCGTCCGCTCCGCGTGCGTGAACCGGAGACCGCTCCGCACGTTGTCGCGCTCATCAAGCAGATCCGCGAACGTTCGCCGCTCATCGGCAAAGACGACATCGCGGCGATGCTCGCGCGAGAGTACGGCGTGAAGATTTCCTCGTCGACCGTGGGCCGCACGATCGCGCGCTACGGATTCTTCTTCGCATCCACCCCGTCGCACGAACGCAAGCGCGCCTCCGCGCTCGAGCGTCCCATGTATGCGCCGGCGCACGACGCCTCCGACACCCTCGGCGGCGCTTCCGCGTTCCCATTGCTTCCTACCGAACCGATCGCTTCCTAACCCATGACGCGCACACGCTCCGTCATCGGCACCACGCTCGCACTGCTCCTCGCAGTGACGGGACTCTGCGCCTTCCCCGGCGCGGTGTACTCCGCCGAGAGTGCGACGTTCATGCTGCAGGAAGCGGGCCCCGGCCACGCGGCGGGCACGCCGTCCGGTTCTACGAATTACCAGATGCAGGGCGACCTGACATGGCGCCAGGAGTCTCCGCTTCACAGTACGACCTTCCAGATCACCGCGGGTCCTCCGCAGCCTGCTTCTAGTGTTGCGTCGTCGTCCGCGTCTTCGGAGGGCGAGGAATCCGACAACTCCGGCGGCCACCGCGGTGAGGGCACCACGACGACCAATCCCCCGGCGTCTCGCCCGCCGGTGCGCTCGTCGTCTTCGTCCGTGCCGTCTTCCTCGGCTGTCCCGTCTTCTACCTCTGCTTCTCTTTCTTCTTCGTCCTCGTCCGAAGTTCTTCGTCCCGCCGCAGAAGGATCGTCTTCGTCCGTTGCGTCGACCGATTCGAGCGCGTCCTCCGCGATCGCATCGACCTCGAGCACGTCCTCTGTCGCTTCGTCCGTGTCATCGGCGTGCGGCTATATGGATCCGTACACCGTGATCTGTCGGGAGCCGTTCTGGCAACGGATCGTGCTCAACCCCGTACCGACCGGTTCGCGCGGAGGCACCATCGTCGATGTCATTGCGGTCGAGCTCTCAACGCTCGTGCACGGTCCGGCACTGTTCTCTCTTCTCTTGCTCCTTCTCCTCGGCATTCTCCTCTCGATCGTGGTCGGTATCTTCAACGCCCACGCGAGCAACTCGACACGCCTCGTACGCAACACGTGGTACCTGTTCTTGGCGCTGTTCGCGGCTATCACGATCGTGATCTTCACGGTGCAGCACGCCCGCGCGGCCGTCACCTCGCCGCAGCGCCACGTCTACAACGGCCATCTCCTCAACGCATCGGGCACTCCGATCACGACCGCGCACTACATCCGCTTCAGCGAATGGTACTCGCGCGATATGGACGCGACGGACGTCGTAGCCGGCGTCATTAACACGGGGGCAGCGACCTATGCGGGCTACCAAGAAGTGCACGTCGTGACACCCGATAGCCAGGGGTACTTCTCTGTCGAGCTCGGTTCGGGCGCATCACTCCCGAATCTCGCCACCGTCGCGACGTCCGATCTCGACAACCTCTTCCTGCAGGTCGAAGTGAAGGCTGCAGGTAATCCGGACACATCCTACGAACTCCTCGACGTCAATTCCGCAAACACCGCGATCGATCGTTCTCCGATCCTCTCCGTGCCGTTTGCGCAGAATGCCGACTTGCTTGACCAGCGCGAAATCGGCACGGGAAGCGGTTCCATTCCGTTGCTCGGCAGCGGCGGGTTCCTCCCCGTCGCGGTCGTTCCGGGCGGTACGAACCAAAACACCTTCACCGTCGATTCCGACAACACTGCCGCAAGCAACATTACGCTGCAGTTCGGCGCGGCCCTCGCGGAGACCCTGCGCTACGACATCCTTAATGACACGTTCGTCTTCAGCGCCGACCTGAAAGTCGAAGGAGACCTCGTCGTCACCGGTCTCATCAACGGCATCGACATCTCGAGCATCGCTGGTTCCGACGATGGCAAACTGCGCGTCAGCAGCGGTGCAGGCCTCACGATCAACATTACGGGCGGAAGCTACCGCATCAATGGCGATGTGACCGATTACAACGGCGCATCCGCTGTCGCCGTCGCGGCCAACCAGACAAACCAAGTCTTTATCGGCTCCGGTGGGCTCACGGTTCGCACGTCCGGCTTCCCCGACGACGAATCGTTTATCCGCTTGGCGGAAGTGGTGACTAACGGCACTGTCGTGACGCAGGTCAACGACCGCCGCGTGGTGCAGAGCGATGATCGCGAACAATCCACCGAAGTGAACATGCATGCAGAATTCCAGAACGCCAGCTACCAGGCTGACGCGACCGAAAATACCGGTCAGCTCAGCGTCTCGCTCGACAACATCACCCTGCGCAACTTCTACCTGTGGACCTCCACACGTACGACGCTCCAGGATTACGACGTCGTCGTCCGCGTGTCGCTGCCCGCCGACTTCGCCCGTTGGGACGCGTCGCCGCTCTCCGTCTCGTACCGCACGACGTCGGCCGACGCCACAAACAGCAAGGTCGATGTATCCGTCTTCGATACGAACGGCACACCGGTAACGCTCGGCGGTTCTGCGACGGGTCTCGCTTCCACTTCGTGGGGCACGAGCGCCCTCACCTTCAGCGGCGCTCCCACGTGGACAGCGGGTCAGGAATTCCTCGTGAAGTTCAAGTTCTACGCGAAGGATACCTACCAAGCGCATGTCGGCAGCATGAAGCTGAAGTACGTTCGTTTGACTCCTTAATGCTTTTTCTTTCTTATATCTATGATCGACCATCGCCCGCCTGGCTTGTCCCCTCCTTCTCCTTTGCCCCTTGCGGCAAAAACAAAATTCCGCTATACTGATATGAAACTTCCACACAAATATATGATGAACGTCTCTACTTCCGGCACAGTCGCGCGCATCAAGCGTTCGATGACGCGCATCGCCCTTGCGGCGACGATTGTGTCATCGATCGCCGCGCCGCAGCTTGCGACGGCTGCATCGAGCTGGTCGCCGACCCTGCTCGTGAATACGGAATCATTCCAGACGCTCGACGAAGGCGATGGCACCACGGACGTTGAAATCCGCTTCGGTGGCACCTTGAACGAGAAGCTTATCTGGAACCGCACGGACGGAGCGTTTAACTTCTCGGATGACGTCCAGGTGGTGGGTACACTCTCGGGCTCTGCCTTGAACGTCGACCGCAATGCCACCGTCGGCGGCACATTGACCGCTTCGGGCACGATTACGGGCGTGGGAGCCATCTCCGCTGGTACGACCCTTGCGGCTGGTACGAGCATCACCGCAGGAACCAATATTACGGCCGGTGGTCGCCTCTCCGGCGCCTTGCTCCGTGTGAGCGGTCCCGCCGACATTCATGGGGCACTCAACGCCTCGGGTGCGGTTCGTACGGACAGCGACCTGACGCTCAACGCTGACATCGACTCGAACGACGTCACGCTTACGTTCGGTAGCGATTCAGTGAGCGAAACACTCTCGTGGCTCAATACGTTGGATAAATTTCAATTCTCGGATGACGTGAGCGTCCTCGGTACGATTTCCGGTTCGACACTCCGCATCGACGGCAATGCCCAGGTCCAGAGCTTGTCCGCTTCCGGTGCGATCCGTACCGAGGGTTCCATCTCCGGCGCGACGCTTAACATCGGCGGCAACATCACGTTGCGCGGCCTGACCTACTCGGCACCGACGACACAGGCTGCCGGTTCCCTCACGAACGACGGCGCTGGTAACCTGACGTGGACGGCTACCTCGGTGAACAACGGATCGGGTCTCATTATGTCGCTCCATCCGGAGTATCCGGGTGCCGTGTACTTCTCCTCGGGTTCCAACTACATCGGCCAACTCTACGGTTCCGGCGGCACGGCCGGCCTCGAAAACAGCTACATGTGGACCTCCTCGCGCGCGACGATTCAGGACTATTGGATCTCCGTTCGCTTCCGCATCCCGAACAACTTCAGCTCGTGGGATCCGTTGAAGCCGATCGAGCTTCGCTATAAGACCGCTGACGGCACCGCAAGCAACAACCACGTCTCGGTCCGTTTGAAGGACACGACGGGTGCGAACGTTGCGCTCACGGGCGGCGGCGGCCTTGCCAACGCGGCATGGACCACGGCGAACATCACGGGCCCGGAAAGCGCCGGCACGTGGACGCCGAGCACTCCTGCCACGGCGCGCTATGCAACGCTCTACGTGAAGCTCGCCTCACTCACCGGTGGTAACGCTGCTGCGGGCTACATCAACCTTAACTACGAAACGACGACGCCGTAATAACGGCCTAGCATAGCGATCCGAAGCGACCCTGCATCCCAGGGTCGCTTTTGTTAGTCATGGTTCGTGGCTATTGCTCCAGGCACCGTGTCATGGTTCGACGAACTCACCATGACACTACGATATCTATGTATGAACGCCGTCGGTGTCACCCTGAGTCCGTCGAAGGGTGACACGGGTTTGTGCTTGAGTATTGATCCGCATGAAGTCGATGAGTCTACGACATTGACCGCGCGATCCGTATCGAAGCAAATCCTTATCACCCCGTATCAACGCCACCTTCTTCACCCTGCTCCATCGCTTTATCCTTTTTTCCCACGCGATGGCATCCATCATGTATTGGAATGATCGGGAGTACACGAGTTCGACCGGCAGACGTTTGTACGTGTAACTCCCTTCCTTGAATCTGTTGTAGCGCTCGTCCATACGCATTGCCAGATTGTTCGTGACGCCGATATAGAAACTGTCATCAACGCATCGCAACATGTATACAAAAAACTTTTGCATGAACACAGTATCTATTTCTAATGTGCTTCTTTCTGTAGTTCAATCATCGAGCAATCATGTTTTGGCTTGTGTTAAAGCTTACAGTTATTCTCCTCTATGAAAGTACGTCGGTGTCATGGTGAGGTGCGATTGGCCGTAGCCGAGAGCCACGAAACATGACATGATCAACCATTCTGCCCCGTCAGGTTGTCGTTCTCCGCCACCTTGTTGTAGATCAAGCGCGAGATCTCTCCGATCACCTCAGCGTTCTTCGCTACGTCCGTTCCGCGCGTCATGATGCACAGCAAGTATGGGGCATCGGGGTGGTAGACGATCCCGCAGTCGTGCAGTAATTGATCGTCCGGGCCGCTGTCCCAGATGCCGAACTTGTGGGCGACTACGATCCCTTGCGGCACGCCGGCGACGATGGCCGATTTAAAGTTGGATTGTCCGAGAATCGATAACCCGATCTGCGACATTTCCCGGTTGAGGTACTGAGCGTTGTACAGTGATCGAAAGAGCGAGGAGTAGCTCTTCACTGTCAGCGGACTCTTGAGGTCGCCGTTCGTGGGCAGGAGGCCCAGGTCGTCGAGCGACGCGCCAAGCAGGTCAAGATCGTCTCCCCCGCGTTCGTAGAGCCAGTGGAGGAGCAGCTGCTGGGACCGGTTGTCGGAGTACGCCATCATCCGTCGGATGACTTCGCGCAGCGGGTAGGGCGTATAGGTTTCGATGCGTTCGCCTTGCGCAGCGTTGTCGATTTCGGCGGGCACATCGACGTCGTACGAAATGATTTCGTCCAATACGGCCGGATCCGATTCCGCCTGTTTCAACACGGCCATCATGATGGGTGTCTTCAGCAGGCTTGCCGGGTAGAATTCCATCTTTTCGTCGATACCGAACCACGGTCCGCTTTCCAGATCGCGGAAATACACCGAGATGTTCGTGACCATGCCTTCGGCTTCCCATTGTGCGATACGCTCCCCCAGCTCCATTTCGAATTCCTCGTACTCGCGCTTCTTCGGAATCTCGTGTTCTTCCTTGCAGCGACGGGTTTTGTTCAATAATTCGTAGCGAGCATGGCAGTCATCCCCGTCTCCCAGCGATGCAGTGAGACCACCGCACCCCGTCAGCAAAACGGCGAATGCCAAGGGGATTGCGAATTTCTTCGAAAACAGGCGCGGAGCCAACATAGTTAACCCCTACGCTACCCCCATTCCCCGCAGATTGAAAAGGGATTTAGTTCTGTTCTAGCATGAGCTTTCCGACGTACACCACGCGTGCAGTGGCGCCGGCGATCGATTTATTCACGAGCACCACGTTTTCACCGAGGGCGACCGACTGCACAGAGACGTTCGTTGTTTTCGTGACGCGGTAGGTCTTGTCGCGCACCTGCAAGGAACAACTGACTTTGCCCGCCTGCGACCAGTCGACGAACCCGATGTACTCGGTACTCGTTTGGACGGCCACGCCCATGCTCGTACACGAGTGGTTCGTGCCGTCGCCCGAGCAGCACATCCATTGCGTACCGCTGATGCCGTCTTCCCACGCGAGTGCGGCGTAGTCGATCGTGGTCGCTGCCGCCGGAACCGAAAGCGCTAGCGCTGCGGTCGAGCTTTCGACGATGCCGCCGTAGAAGCGCAGGCCTGTCGTGCCCGTACCGGTCGTGATATCGAAGCCGATTTTCGGACGGAATGTCTGCTTCGTTTCGGTGAAAACTGTCGTGATGCCTGCCATCGCACTCGCGGTATTTGCCGCTGCCATCTTGATCTTCATGCGGTTGCCGCCCGGCCACGTAGTTGCCGTGCCGTTCACCGTGCAGGTTGACATGCCGACCGACGTATACGTCGTTGCGCTCGTGATCAACGGCACGCATTGGCCCGAGCGGCGGCTCATGAAGTTCATGGCGAGCATTGTCGTACCCGTCGCAAAGCTCGGGATGCCGCCTTGGACGACGCCGTTTTCGGAGACAGAGAACAGGTGCTGGCCCGTGCCGTTGCGGACGTCGAAGGCGTTCAGGAGCGTGCCGGTGCCACCCTTGCTGGAACCCGTGCCGGTCGACTGAACAGAGAGTGCACCCTTGCTGATGATGCCGCCGCGGCCGACGTTGAGGGCGTTGCGGATGTAGGCGTTGTTGTCGAAGCGGACGTTGTCGGATGCGAACAGGTGGCCCGTCGAGAGCGATCCGATCGTCGCCGACGGCGTATCGATGCCCGCTAGGTCGATGATGCGGAAGTCGTTGCCTGACACGCTCGAGAGCCCCACGTACCCGTATTTGCCCGCGACCATCACCTCGTTCACGCCCGCGCCGAAGTCGACACCGCCGTAGAGGCGGGGGGTTGTGGGCGTGCGGAGGTCGACGTTGTACATGTCGTTGCCCGCCACGCTCGATAGACCGATGCGTGCCCAGTCGCCGGTAACGATGATGCTTTGCACCGCCGCTCCCGCCTCGATGCCGCCGATGGACACGGGGGATGTTTTGTTCGAGACGTCGACGACGCGGAATTCGGTGCTGGCATCGGTGCTGAGGCCGATGAACGCGTACTTGCCTGATGCGTAGACGGATTTCACGTTGTTACTCACGTCGAGGCCGCCGACGGCGATGGGGGCGAGCGGGTTTGCGATGTCGATGATGCGGAAGTCGTTGCCCGAGACGGAGTCGATCGCGAGGTACGCGTAACGGTTTTGGATGTGCATTTGGTTCACGTTTGCGCCGATCTGCAGGCCGCCGATGATCTTCGGGCGGTTCGCGTCGGTGAAATCGACGATGGCGAAATCGCAGCCGGAGTAGAGTTGGTATTTCGCCATGCACACGCCCGATGTTGCCGCGCTAAGGCTGACGTAAGCGTATTTGCCGGATACGTAGATGGAGTTCACGGCCCAGCCGAAGTTGATGCGGCCTACCACCGCCGGGGTGCCGGGATTGCCGTTGTCGAGGATGTACATGCCCGAGCCGGCGCCCGAACCGTTCATGCCGATGAACGTGTGGCGTGTGGAGACGAAGAGGGCTTTTGTGTTCTGGCCGGTGTCGAAGCCGCCTACGATCACGGGGGCGTTCGGGTTTGCGATGTCGATGGCGCGGTATTCGTTGCCCGTCACGCTGTCGCTCACCGTGTACGCGTAGTTACCTGTGATAAACACTGCGTTTACGTTCGCGTTGAGGTCGATGCCGCTCATGGTGCTTGGCTTCTGGCCGGGCGTTAGTAAGAACGTTCCGCCGTTCATGAGGAAGCCAGTGGTGCCCGTGCCCGAGTTGAGGCCGATGAATCCGTTGACCATGAACGAGCTTGCGCTGAGGGCGCCCTTGAAGGTGCCGTCGACCGCGTCGAACTTGTTGCGGACGGACAGTGATCCGATTTCCGCGCCGCCGGCTTCCAGCTGCTGGATGTACGAACCCCCGAGATCGAAGATGGAGACGAGGTTCACGCCGCCGCCCGCAGATGCCACGTATGCGTAACGTCCTTGCGCGGTGAGGAAGACGGGGATGCCGCTATGAGCCGTCGTTGCGAACCGCTTCGGGGCGCGCGGAGCGCTGACGTCGATGACATGCAGGCCATCTTGGCTGGTGACATACGCGTAGCGGCCTTGCACGAATACGTCCGACGGGGAGTTTCCCGCGATGAGGGAGCTGGCGGTGCCGACGAGTACCGGGCTGGCCGGGTCTATCACGTCGAAGATGCGCATGTCCGGTTGGCCGTTTGCCACGACGTACGCATAGCGGCCTTGCACGTACAGGCCGTACGGGTCTGTACCCGTCGCGATGCTTCCGACGATCACCGGTGCGGCAGGGTTGGAGATGTCGAGCACTTTCATCGTGGCATCGGTCAAGTTCGCCACGTAGGCGTACCTGCCCTGCACGAAGATCCTGCGTCCGAAACTTCCGAGGGAGCCTGTCGCTCCAGAGCCCACCATCACGGGGCGCACGGGGTTGGAGATGTCGAAGATGACGAGGTTTGCCCTGGAGTTGCTCGCGTTATCGAGGACGTATGCGAACCGTCCGCTGACGACGGGGAACATGAACGTGGAATTCGAGAGACTGGCTCCCGAGCCGGCGCGGAAGGGTGCGGCGGGATTCGACACGTCGATGACGTGCAGGTTGCGTTCCGAGCTGTTAGCAACGTATGCGTAGTTACCCTGCACGGCGACACCCACGGGTCCGGGAGATGCGATCACGCCCGTCGTGACGGAGCCGAGGATGGCGGGGTGGGTCGGGTTGCTCACGTCCACCATTTCGAGCGTCGATGTCCTGGTGACGTAGAGAATTTTTCCTTGGATCGCCATGCCCGTCGGTCCGTTTGCCAGCGTTCCCGTTCCCACCTGCACCGGTTTCCTGCCGGCCACGTAAAGCTGCGGCGTGAACGAGCCGGATCCTGCCTTCATGGAGCCTGTGCCCATGAGCAGCGTGCCGTAGCTCAGGTTGGTCGCGAGCAGCGGGGCTTGGTTCGCGCCGGTGCCGCTCAGGTACAGGCCGCGGCCCGACATTGTGCCGCGGACGTTCAGGAGAGGCGTCAGCGTCGAGGTGGGAGTGTTGCCGTTTTGAATAGTAAGAGTACCCGTCATCGTCCCACCGCTGCGTTTGATGAAAATGCCGGACGCCGTGGCGTAGGCCATGCCGCCGCCCGAGCTGCCGCCCGTCTGGTCCGTGAGACAGGAGAATCGTCCCGTCGTGGCGTCCCATGCCAGCTTCTGTGTGGCTTCCGTATCGCAGTCCGTGAGGCCCGCGCCGGAGAACGACTTTGTTGCGTAGACCGTGACGCCCGAGATCGTACCCAGTACTGCGAGCTTCGCTTTCGGAGCGGCCGTGCCGATACCCACCGAGTCGAGTGATGCGTCGAAGAAAGCGAGGTTTGCGTCGGTATCGCCCTCGATGCGCAGGTCGACGTCGCGGCTCTGTTCGTTGAAGACGACGGAGCCCGTGCGGCTGAAGAGGACGTTGCCGGAACCGGCGCTGAACCCTTGGGCGATCTTCAGCGCGCCGCTCGCCGCCATGTTGCCGAACACGAACAGGCGCCCTGCGGAAAGGCCGCCGCGAATGGAGGCGTCCGCCGCGTCAAAGTCCGTGCGTACCGTGAGTGCTCCGATTTCGGCGCCGCCCGCTTCCAGCTGCTGGATGTACGCGCCGCCGAGGTCGAAGATCGACATGTTGCTGGAGTCGCGGTTCGCGATGTACGCGTACCGACCCGACACGGTGACTGTGTACGGGGTTGTGCCGCCGGTTGAAACGCTGCCGAGCAACCGGGGTGCGACGGGGCTCGAAATATCGAGCACGTGCAGCTTGGAATCGAGGAAGTCAACGTCCTGTTGAAGGAGTGCAGCCTTGGCGTCGTCGCCTCGTTCCTGGGCGTCGATCAGGTCTCGGTAGGCGGTATCCGACTGTTGCAGCACGTTCATCTTGTGAACGTCGAGCAACAGAGCATCTTCCTTGGGGATGGCGCGCGGTTCGTTCCGCAGCGACGCAACCAGGGCTTCCCCGGCCAGCGGGTTCCGTTGGATTCGTTCCTTCGCGTCGTCCAAGGCTTGCTGATCGGTGAGCGGTTCCGGCTTTTGGACAGGCTCCTCGCCCCTCGCCGCCCGTTCGGCGTCCACCACCGCGTTCTTGATCGAGGTTGGCTGGCGCTCTTGCTCTGTAAC
>CAYGDM010000032.1:0-13562 GCA_964348685.1 uncultured Candidatus Peribacteria bacterium
ATGTCACGGTAGCTCAGTTGGTAGAGCACGGGACTCATAAGCCCGGGGTCGCCGGTTCAATCCCGGCCCGTGACACCATTCGACTCGCGCCCTGCGGAGCGCTCGCTCATGGTCCTCGTCCGCCGCAGCGGACTCGGGCCATTCTTACTGGGACTCATGCCCCCGTGTCGCCTTTTTCATCTATCCCCTGTGGCGATTGATACGGATTCTTGCTCTGGTCCTCCGGCGGGGCGGAGAACTGATGGAACAGTTCCGTGAGTGATCGTCCGGCATTGCCGATCAGCCGTGCGATGTGAGAATTGACGATCCTTTCGCCGTACCCGACGTATTCGAATTCGCCCGTGAAGTAATCGAAAGTGTCTCGCTGCGCACGCAGTGCATCGAGCTCTTCGATGCTGTGTATGGGCTGTACCTTGTAGCGCTTGTTTTTTGTATCTACGGTGAGAATGCCTGGCTGGCAACCGGGACTCCCGTGTCGCGCAACGAAGGAATAGAAGTTAGGATCCGATGCTCCGGGCCATGTCATGATGACGCCACGCTGTCCTGTGAGAGGCTCATTTTTCTCGTAGGCAAATCCCTCCCTTTCGGCCTTGGCTTGCGTGGGCCAAGACCAGCCTTCCCAATTTTGCCACAGAATGGAACCGCTCTCCGGATCGTATAATCGTCTGTCTTTTTGCGGCGTTTCAGCGTTTTTCATATCGAAACAGTATAGCGCAAATGGCACGTATTGAGTAGTACCGATTCGGCTGTTATAGACGAAACTGGCCCGGCCCGTGACACCATTTTCATCCAAGGGTACGCGCGCGTCGCTGTGGTCTTTTTTAGTTAAAAATGCTATAATATATATGTCATTTTCCTCACTCATACATGCCGAAAATTCCTGACGGTTTGAAAGAAGAATTCCTCGCGCAGTATCCTGGTGCAGCAGCTGAAAAAGTCGATGCAGCGGTGGAGGGAAGATACGGTGTCATTCAAAGTATCGATCGGCTGTGCAACGTGTACGCCTTTTATCTTCTGGAAAACGGTGGACACACTGCGGAGCCGGAGGTGCGCCAAGTCTTCCCTGAGGATGGCGGGGAGCTGATCAAGAAGTATTACGAAGACGAAGACGAGGATAACTTCTGAAGCCGATCGACTTCGCCGCACATCACCTCGCTCGTCGTGGATTGCTTCAAAAGGTAACGCCGGATTGCCAGTTCTAGCGGCGGGAGAGTGATAGCATCGTTTCCAATGCTCATGCCTCTCCATCGGCAGCAGGGAAAAGTCTCTACGACCGAACGCGTGTTTCAGGCGTTCCATGCGAATTTTGAGAAGAGCCGCAACGTCATTGATTTCATTGTCGGCACCATGATCTCCAAGCAGCGCACGCTGCTCTCGATGGATGAGTTGGAATCACTCGCGGTGCAGGCTAATTGCGGCTTCACGCGTGTCGAGGCGTATCATCTTCTCACTCATGGATTCGGGGGGTTGGAATTGGATAATCACACGATCAAATTCGTACCCGCAGCGTTACCGGAGGAATACGTCGCGTACCACGCGAGCTTGGGGAGTTTCCTCGCGAAGCTCGGTGAGAGGAATCACGCCGAAGGAGTGCTGAATCGTGAAGAACTCGTGCGCCGTATGGAGATGTACGCAAGCGCCTGGAAGCCGATTCGGCCATTCCGTGGTGTCGTGCGACCCACAGAGTACGTGCGACAGTCCAACGTGCTGGGAGCTGTTTTTTCATCGCAACGGAACCTCGAAACGGTCATAGCGGTGATCGCTGCTGGGAAAAATGTGACATTGGCCGCGCTTCAGCGATTGTTTCCGGATGATTCGATCATGGATGAAGAGGACCGACATGAATTGAGACAATTCGGCATCCTGAAAGAAACTGGCAAAGGATGGAAAATCAACGAACAGGAATGGCCGGCGAACATCCGATTGTTGGCGATGCATTCCTTGGGTATGGCGTCCGCTCTGTGGCACCATCTGAACCCCAGGGGTTCATTGTCGAGAGACGAGCATTTGTCGGGGCCTGGTCCCGTGGCGCATACCCTCGCGTTCATGCCGGGTGCGAAGGGCTTCGAGCTTGATCCCTACGTGCCACGCGAACCTTGGGAGCCTCCGATGACGGGGGTCGATCTTCCTGAACCGCTTTTCATGGAGCTCGATTACGTGCGGTCGTCCCTTCTGAGGGCGCCACCAAAGCACAATAGTCTTCCTTTCTCCACAGAGTACGCGTTCGAAGTGTCGGACGTGCCCTGCATCACGGCGGATATTTCGACGTCATCTGATGAGGCATTCGCGGCGATGGTCGTCGCGCCGAACGCGGCCGGAGACCGTTTTGCGCAAAGTACGCAAGAAATTGTCGCGGCGGTTGTTGCCGATATGCCGGACACCACGTTTCCTGGTTCCAAGGAATGGACTGATGGCGTGTCGACCATCGCTTTCAATACGCCTTATGCAGACATTCATGCCGATTCGCATGACGTCGCAACGTCGTCGGAACGGACCATTCCCGAAATGATTGTCGCGGCCGATCCGGTCGACGTGCCGGACGGTTCCGGTGAAAGCATCGACGAAACGCTCGCGCGGGCATTCACGGGCGACGAGATGTCCATCCTCCCGGATCTTGATGAGGGGTATTTCGAGGAAGAGGACGATGGGAGCGTGAGAGATGGTCAGGCATACGACATGCATCTTTCGGATCCTTCCGTCGCCGCGTCGGGCTACAATCCTCGGAAAAGGCCCTTGAAGAAAGTCGCGTACGCCGCCCTGAAAGCACGGCGGAATGAGCGACGCGTGGAGAAGCTTCGCCAAACGTGGAAGAGGAAACAGGCGGCGCGCGACGAGCAGTCCGCATCAATCGTTATCAGTGCTTCCGGCGTGGCATTACCGACGCAAAAGAGGCCGTACAGGCAGGCGCTGAACGTCCAAGAATCGATTCTCAAAAACGGTCACGATGATTTTTACCCCATACAAAACGATCGCGAAGAACCGACCAGGGCGTTGCCCGGCACCGAGGAAAAAGTCGAAGTCCTAGCGGATAGGCTGCGCCGTGGCGTGCCACTGTGGCACCCGCGCGATGCGGTCGATTATCACTATGGCAACAATGAAGACGATCGGCCGAATATTCTCGATTTCCTCCGGGGTCGTCGTTAGTTTCTTTCCCGTTTGCCGCGGGATCTCGAGGGATTTTTCACGCTGAACATCGCTCGCAGCCACGACAATCCGAGCAGGAGATACGGCGACCCGACGAGCAGGACGCTTATGAATAATGCATCTGAAATGACGGCGTAGACGTGATTGAGGATTCCGACGGCTATGAGAGCCGCGAGGTAGATGGCGAGGATGCCGGGATGTGCCTGGTCATTGCTGTAGCGGGAAACCATTAAATCAACCAATTCCCGACATTCTTTCATGCGGTCACGGAGAGATTGTCCCTTGCCCGGAATGGGTAGGAGCAAAATAAGAAAGCACAGCGTGTATCCAATGGATAAGAATGCCATGCCGCTCATGAATGCGTCAGGCCATGGCAGGCGTAAGGGTTCGGCGTCTTGAAAGAACATCTCAAAATTGGCGAGGTCGAAGAACAGAATGCCGATGGTTGCGACGGCGAGGAGGTACCAGGCGTAGAGCACGGATTTTACGAACGTCCCCGGTTGAAGAGGTGTCAAAAGAAAAAGAAGAGAGGCTGTGATTGGGATCAGCGGAAGAAGTATCCAGGGGCTTTCTATGCCGAAGCGTCGCACGAGGACGTACCCAAGCAGTACGTTCCACGTTGCAAAAACATATTCATCAATGTGGGGGAGGATCTTCTGATGGAAAAAAATCTGGAAGCCGAGGACGATTCCGATGAATGATACGAAAATATGGTAGTTCAAAGAGTATTCGACCTCATTTTTCCCCGGAATGAATCCGGCCAGCATGAAGAGTCCAATGCATACCCAACGGAACCGATCTTTCTGCGTGATATCTCCTCGCAATACGAGGAGCGCCTGCACGATCATCCCGGCCGCCCATGCTCCCGCGGTGATCAGCGTTTCTTGCATACGCATATCGTAGCAGTCTTTTCCGCTTGTTTTCATTTCGTCGGGTGTACCATCTGCGCATGACCACACCCAAGACCATCATCCTCGGCTTCATCGCCGGCCTCGTCGGAGGAGCTGTTTCCGTTGCGTCGTTGCAGTTCATGCATCCGAGCGACGAATCACTCATTCGCGATTTCTATGCCACGGAGAATGCGGTACACGTGAGTCCGCACGGACTGCGCAAGAAGATGGACGACCGTGCGACGGATTTCATCCTCGTCGATTTGCGCAGCAAAGAGGAGTACGAGCGCGAGCATATCGCCGGCGCCGTGAGCATTCCCGCGTACAGCGATCCTGACACGTCCGCGTACGGCGATGTCGATCGCATCGTGGCGGCGTTCGATGCTCTGCCGAAGGACAAGCACGTCATCGTGTACTGCTATTCCATTCCCTGCATGACCGGCCGCAAGATCGGCAAGATGCTCACGGAGCACGGCATCTACGTGCAGCACTTGGGCATCGGATGGAACGACTGGCGGCACGATTGGAACTCGTGGAACCACGAGCACGAATGGGCCAACACGAAGGTGGGCGATTACGTCGTCTCCGGTGCCGAACCGGGGGCACCGACGAGCACCCCCACCATCACGCCCTGCTCGGACGGGCAGTTCGGGTGCTGACGTACGGCGTTTCAGTTTTTCTTTTTCACCGCCCTGTACCGCACTGGGTTCACGCCCGTGTACGCGTGCGTGCCTATCTGCTCCGCGAACATTTGATGGAGCGGGTTCATGTCGCCTTCCTCTTTCTCCTTCGTTTCCGCTAGCTTCATGCGGATGAAATGGCTTTCGGCTGCGACGGGTGGCAAGCCCTCCGCGGGAAAGTGCTTTTTGTTGGGTCCGCCCAGGAAGCCGACGTATCCGAACGCGATGGGTTCGATTTCCAGGTTCGCCTCGCGCACGATGCGCATGACTTCCATGTGGTGGTCGAGCGGCATCGTCAGGTGGAGCACTCCATTCTTCACGAGGACGCGTCTGACGTCGTCGATGATGCGTTCGAGGCCGCCCGCCTCGTACGCGCGCTCGAGCCCCGGCACGCTCACGTTGATCCAGTCACCGTTCATGGCGTTCACGGATTTCGCCGGGAGTTCTTTCAGGAAGTCGACGACGTCCATTTCGTGCACGTCGCCATCCCGCGGTTTCACGTCCACCGCCATCGAGGCGGCCACGCGTTTTGCCGGCATACCTTCTTTGAGCGCGGATTCCCTCCAAGTACGCAGGCGTTCGCCGTACGCGGCGCAGATATCGACGAACTGCAGCGCTTGGTAGCGTTCGCCGTTCACGTCGAGTTGCGAGCCGATGCGTGAAAACGTCCGTGGGGAATTCACGGACGCATTACATCACTTTTGAAAAAAAATGCAAATTAGAGCAGTATCGCCAGCGCGATCGCGCTCATCATCATCGCGAAGTCGCGCAAGCTCACCTCGTTGAGTCCTGCGATGGGGAGTATGGCGAGCAGTTGTATGGCCATGAGGGTCGCGCCCGCGCGGCGTACGTTGCGGACGGGGATCAGAAGAAGGATGGAGAAGAGGATCTCGCTCGCGCCGATGATCATGAGCCACGTCGCCTTGGGCATGCCGAGCAGGCCGTCCATCCAGGTTGGGATCCACCCGAGCCACGTGACCGGGTGCAGGAATTTGTCGACGCCGAACCATGCGAAGACTGCCACGAGGCCGATCGTCAGGATCCAGGTTGCGAAGGAAATTCGTTGCATGGCATGGGGGAAAAACGTAGGATGACCGCTCATCATTTTCCCCCGTTTTTCATGCAGTACAAGCGCATTCTTGCCGCCGCGGCGGTGTTGTCCCTCGCAGCCTGTTCTCCTGCTTCAACGACGTCCGACGGCGAATCTTCGTCGAGCGCGGCATCCGAAGCAGCGTCGTCCGTTTCTGTCATGGAGACGTCATCTTCCTCTGCAGTAATGGAAGCAGATGTACGCATCGTCGATGTGACCGTCACGGATTGGTCGTTCACGCCGAACGTCATTACCGCCAAAAAGGGCGAGAAGGTCCAGCTTCGCCTCGTCGGTGATGATGGCATCCACAGCCTTTTGGTTGCAGACCTCGGCTTGAACATCCGCGTCGAACCCGGTTCCGACACGGTCATCGATGTACCGACGGACACGGCAGGCACGTTCGCCGGACGCTGCGGCGTTCCGTGCGGCCCCGGCCACCGCGACATGACGTTCTCGATCGTCGTTGAGTAACACGCATTGATCAGTACAATCAGGGGGCCTCGGAACGGCCCCCTTTTGATTCCATGAAACGACTACTTCCCGCCATCGGCCTCATCGCCATCGGTCTTGCGATCATTCTTGTGTTCCGCACCCCGCGCACGCCCGTGCCGAATCCGGATCCGAACCACACGCACGCCGACTTCCTCGTGATGCTCGACGGCGCGCAGGTGCCGTTTACGGATGATGTCTTTCAGACGGGAGTGTCCACCGAGGATCATACGCGCGATCCGTCGCTCAGCCCCATGCGTCAGTTCCTGCACCTGCATGACGGGCTCGGGCACGTCATCCATCGCCACAAGCCGGGTCTCACGCTCCAGGATTTCTTCGAGTCCATCGATATCGGGTTCACGGCGAATTGCATGGTGTATACGGTGCCCCTCGCGGAGGATCTCCGCTGTTCCGAGCAGCCCTGGCGGATGTTCGTGGACGGCCAAGAGAGGCCTTTTTCGCTTAATTACGACTTCAACGACGGTGACAAGATCTTGATCACGACGGCCGTGGGCGATGACGTCGCGCTGTCCGAATGGGCATCGATGACCGATGATGCTTGTCGTTACTCGCAGACGTGCCCGTGGCGAGGCGCCCCTCCCGCAGAGAATTGCATCGCCGACCCGGAAGTTCCGTGCGTCGTTACCGCCGAATAACCATGACTGATCAGAAGCCCGTTCCACCGGCCGACGACACGAGCGATCTGCAGGCGCAGCTCGATGCCGCGCTCGCGGACGTCGCACGCATGAAGGACATCGCGGCCCGCGCCCAGGCCGATCTGCAGAACGCGAAGCAGCGCCTCGAGCGCGAGGCGTCCGATCTACGCGCCTACGCGTCCGAAGGCGTCATCCGGCGCATCCTGCCGACACTCGATAACTTCCAGCGCGCGTTCTCTGCCGTGCCGCAGGATATCGCGTCGCACGAATGGGTGAAGGGCCTTACGGCCATCGAACAGGATCTTTTCAAGCAGCTCGGAGAATTAGGCCTCGAGCGCATGCAGTCTCTCGGTGCGGTCGTCGATCCCGCGATCCATGAGGTCATCACGGTCGGTCCCGGCGAAGAAGGGAAGGTCGTGGAAGTCTTCGAAGAAGGATACCTACTCAACGGCAAAGTCATCCGCCACGCGAAGGTTCGAGCCGGTAGCGGCGCAGCATAGGCGTCTTTACATCGCTGCCCGCGCGAGCAGCAGGATGATCAGGATGCCGAGCGTGTTCATCGTGACGCAGATGACACCGAACGCGCGTTCGCTCATTTTCGTCGTGCTGCTGAGCAGCGCGACGCCGATTTCGTCGGGGAGGGGAGATGCGATGACGAGCCCGGCCATAGTCCACATCGACCAGCGACGGACGATCTCCGGCGTCGTCTCGTGATGGAGGGCACGGTGGATCCGTTCGATGAGCGACGCGTGGCGCAGGCGTTCGATCTCGTCGCCGAAGAAACTGATTCGCATGAATTCGAAAATGACGAGGTCCGAGAGGAGGGCGCCGAGGCCCGCGAGAGGGGCGGCGATGAAGGGGTTCACTTCGCCGGCCATCGCGATGAACGCGGCGATGGCGAAAGGGGTCGTGAAGCCGTAGCTGAAGAGCAATCCCGCGACGAACACGCCCGGATAGCCGAATCCGTGCAGGCGGCCGTCGATCCACTCGAACATGCCGATCTGGTACAGCACGTACGCCGCGCCCATGCACATGCCGAGGCTGATGAGCCGGGGGTAGGAGAGAATTTCTCGCATCAGAATATTATAGCATAATTAGAGATTTATGCAATAGTCTGCGACGAAGTCTCGATCAGGCCTTTCTGATGGATTCAGCGAACGCTTCGCCTTTCGCCTCAAAGTTTTTAAACATGCCGTAGCTTGGTGATGCGGTGGAAAGCAGTACGGTGCCGTCTTTCGCGGTCTTCTCTTTCGCAATTTTTACAGCCTCCTCCATCGATGTCGCGTCGATCAGTTCAATCGTCGAGCCGGTCTTCTCGATTGCTTCGCGGATGCGCGAGCCTGATCCGGGGAAGAGGAGCGCCGTCGTCACGCCGGAGTCTTTCAGGCGTTCCGCCAGGTCGGTGAAGCTGAGGCCACGGTCCTGGCCGCCGAGGATGATCGTCTTCACGGTGTCACCGAGCGCGTCGAGCGCCGCGATGGCGGATTCGGGCGTCGTGGAGATCGCGTCGTCGACCCACGTGATGCCATGAACGACGCCGAGGTTCTGGAGGCGATGGGGGAGCGGCGTAAATGCTTTCGCGGCTGCGACCGCATCCGGCTTTCGCACGCCGAGGTCTTCGCAGACTTTCCAGGCAAGCGCGATGTTTTCGCGGTTGTGTTCGCCGATGAGCTTCGTGTCCGCGAGGCCCACCGGGCAGTCCGCTGCATCGACGGGGATCTTGCGGCCGTGGCCTTCCTGGGCGATCGAGACCGCGCCCGGCGAGTCCGCGTTGAAGTACGTCGCGTCGTCGTCTGTTTGGAATCGCGCGATGTTCTTTTTGGCTTCCAGATACGCTTCGATCGACCCATGGTAATCGAGGTGCTCAGGGAAGAAGCTCGTCACGACGGCGATGTGCGGGCTGACCGTCATATCCATGAGCATGTAGCTGCTGTATTCGTGGACGAAGATCGTGCCGGTCTTCGCATCCTTGATATGCCCGATCGACGGATCGCCGATGTTGCCCACGAGGTGTACGTCTTTGCCCGCCTGCTTCAGCATTGCGGCGATGAGTGAGCTCGTCGTGCTTTTCCCTTTGCTGCCCGTGACCCCGACGACGATAGCACCCGATCCGGCGATGGTTTCAAGGAAGATCCGCACCGCGGTCGTCGTCTTCGCGGCGTGCTTGGCGAGCTGCATGTTCGGCGGAATGCCGGGCGTTTTAATGATCGCGTCGAAGTTTTCGAGATGGTCGAGCCAGTGCTCGCCGAGGTGCCAGGTGTATTTTTTATCGGTTTCGAGATCCGCGTTCTTATCTGCGATCGTGATTTTCGCGGTCGGCGCGAATGCTTCCAGCGCGGCCACGGTCGCTTTGCCCTCTTTGCCGTAGCCGAGGACGCAGACCTTCAGGCCGTCGAACGCGTGGATTCTCATGCGGGCAGCGCGGAGAGAAGTTCCGGGGGTAGGCAATGCTCGTCGCTCGGCTGCATCGCTTCTTTCGCGTGCTTTGCGCCATCTTTCGCCAGGGGAGACGCTAGGAATGCTTTCATCGCGGGAGCGTCGTCGTAGCCGTTTTTTTCGCGTGCCATGTGGAACGCAGCGGCGGTCTCGCTCGGCGTGCCCACGCATTCGAAGGGCTTGTGGCCTTTGATGCCGAGAAGCTCTTCGTACATATCGACCAGTGCAGGATCGTCGAGAACGTCGCCGCCCTGCAGCTGCGCGACCGTTTCGCGCGGGAGGAACGCTGCGAGAAGCAGGCCTGTGAATGCGCACTTGGGGCAGGCTTTGCACCACACGCTCGAATGCACGTCCTGGTGCTTGAAGCCGCCGGTCGGTTTGATCTTCCAGTTCTTGTTGCAGCTCGTGAAGAGGGGGAGCGCCTGCGCGTACGTCACGAACTCCTGCACGATGCGCAGCTCGCTCCATGGCCGTAGCAGGCTGACGTACTCGACGTTCGTGCCGCACGTTTCGACAAGATGCTTCCGGAAGGCTTGTTCGAATTCCAGCGACTTGCTCCACTGATGGTTGATCTCCAATTCGTTCCACACGGTATTCGCGTCGTTCGCGCTGCGTTCGTTACTGAAGGCCACGGCGTCGAAGCCAGCCGTTTCGGCAATGAGGACCGCGACGGCGGAGAGAATCGCCGTGATCGGTACGTGGCCGTTCAGGCCGCCCTTGGCGTTGATCTCGAAGAGCTTGGGGTCGAGCCTGCGATCGACGAGGAGCAAGGGGAGGCCGAGTGCCTTGGCCAACGCGTCGATGGCGCCGTGCGCGCCGACCCGCAGCAGCGTCACGTCGTGGCCGGCTTTCTTGAGGAGCATGGCCGTCACGACCGAGTCTTTCCCGCCGCCGAAGGGCACGAGGATCTTTTGCTTCTTCTTCGCGGGTTTCGGGAGCGGTTTATGGGGTGCAACCTCCATGTTCGCGGAAAACTGCACGACGCCGCGTGGGTCGATCTCGTTTTTAAAGAACAGTTCGCCGAGGCCCTTCTCGTAGACGGCCTGGAAAAATTCCGCGTCGTCTTTTGACACGGGGTGGCCGATTTCGACCGTCTTCGGGAGCGATGTTTTGTAGTAGCTGACGCCCGCGAGGACGTGCAGCGTGCCGAGGAGAGCTTCGACCATGGCGGGGTCGCCGCCGGTGCAGATGCCCGGCAATTGGTAGGTTTCGGTGAAGTCCTCGCCGTCGATGTCATACTTCAATTCGACGCTGCAGGTCTCAGGGTCGAAGGAATGCCAGTGGATGCGGAAGAGGTCGAGGCGGTGCATGGTCGTAGGATAGCGAAAGAATGGCTTTTCGTCCGCTCTTCTTGCATGGGAAACAACCCCGTGCCGTGGAGACGGTACGGGGTGTTTTTTGGACGCGCGATACCGCTGTGCGGCATCGTTACTCTTTCTTTTCGAGGAGTTCCCACTCGTTATTCTTCGCTCGCTGTATCCGGAAGCGGAAGCGATGAAGAATGGATTTCTTTTCTTCCTTCGTTTCGGCGAACGCGTATTCTTCCAAGAACAGGAGGCGTGCATGGAGGCTGGACTGATTGAGGCCGTCCTGCATTTCCAGCTTCAAGCGATTGAGATCATCCTCGAATTTCGGCAGGTTTTTCATCCAGGCTTCGGCACTCGAGAGGCTTTTCTCTTTCAGTTTAATTGTCTGAAAGATTTCATCGGCGAGTTCTTTTTCCATCCGGATGTCGGATCTCCACCAGAGCGGAGATATCTCCACGGGTGGTAGACCGTCCTGCCCGGTCGCGTTGCCTGCGAGAAGAAGCAGCGCCAGAAACAACCATGTCTTCATGTTCGATCCTTAAAATAGAAGGAGTGCCCTATTGGCCGTGCAACCCACCATGGATTGCCCGCCCAAAGAGGCACGAAGCGACGTGTGAAAGAGCGGGGCGAATATAACAAGTAAAGTATAATTGTCAAATCATGCGAGCGTGAATGAGGTTTTGTGTGTGGCAGGGGATTATCGCTACACTGCGCGCGAGCCATGGTGGCGGAATGGTATACGCGCACGACTCAAAATCGTGTTCCCTTACGGGATTGAGGGTTCAAGTCCCTCCCATGGCACCATAATTCCTATGTTCCAGAGTATGTTTGTTTCACTGCGATCAACAATCATTGCCCTGAGCGTCGGGCTTGTCGTGGTTGTCAGCGTCTGGCTGTATTGGTCTTCGTGGAGTTCGCACAAAATCTTCGCGGAGTGCCGTGCGACGAATCCGGATGACCCCGTGGAATATGAGATTTATTCCGAGTGCATGAAAAGTGAGGGCCTCGACCCGGAAGACTGGGAATAATCACCAATCGCGATGATCAACCCCGACTTCGATTACCTCCGGCGCGTTCGGGATCGCGAGGATCTCGCCGATCTGATGCATGACCGCCAGTTTTTGGCCGCGCAGAAACTGTTCTTCGACGTCGTGAAAGACCTGGGCGGGGAGGTTGATTTCGACATTGCCGACATGCACGAGGTTCATGCCGTCGCTGCGCTGACGCCCATTGCGAAAGATCTGCGTGTGCTTGATTTAGGATGCGGTTCGACCGAAGACTATGTGCTCGAAGACACGTTCCGCGATCGGTATCCGCCGTTTGTTGCTGAGATGCTGACAAGGCTCGGAGCGACGGTCACCGGCGTTGATATCCGGCCGCAGAAGAACGCAGGCTATGACCACCGCGTAATTGATCTCGTTGATCCCGCGTGGGTTTCTTCGGTCGACGGTCCCTACGACGTTATCGCGTGCTTCAGCCTCTTCAATGCGCCGGAGAGTCCGTTCGAGCACGACAGTGTGCCCTGCGATCGGATCATGGACGACATGCGGGGATTGCTCGCTCCGGAGGGCATCGTGGTCGTGAATTTACGCGATGAACTCTTCGCAGAATCAGCGAACGAGGCGGGTGCGAAAGCGTATGTCGAATCGATGGGGTTCGAATTGCTGCACCTGGATGGGAACTGCGCGTGGCTTACGGTGCCCACTCGTCGTGGATGACGCCGACGAGCCAGAACTCAGCCCCGTCGTACTGAAGCACGATGCGCAGGCTGCGCCAGTCCATCCCGCCGTACTGTTCGTCGAAGCCGTCGAAGTGGTATTCGATGACCGACGAGCCCGGATAGACGTCCTGCGTGTTATCGATCACCGAGCCGTAGTCTTGCACCGTGTCGAATCGGACTTCATCGGCATCGCGATAATCGTGGTCCCAGACGTAGCGGTCGAAGTACTGCATGTTCGTCATGTCGATCGGGAAGCCCGATCCTTCCTGCGTACCCCAGGTTTTCACGGTGTTGTCCGTGCCGAAGTCCGTGATGTTTTCTGCGGCGAAGGTCTGGTCCGTGTCCACGTGTACGTACGTGTGGGGTGTGAAACGAACGCCGTCGTCCGAAATGTACAGCGCGAGCGTGTCCCAATCTTGCTCGGCGAAAGCATCGAGAATCGCGTCGGCCACGGTATCGCGGTTCGAGCGATCGATGGTGACGGCGGGGGTTGTCGGGTTACACGCAACGATCAGGAGCGACAGAACGGCGAGGCTGAAGGCGGAGAAGCGGGATGTGCTGTTCATAGACGATCATCGTGCGCTTCATGCAGCCGGGAATCAATGATAAGCTCGTCCATATGAAAGATGTCCTCATCGTCGGCCTCGGCATCGCGGGCTACACATCGGCTGTCTACGCCGCGCGCTACAAATTGTCGGTGATGCTCATCGGCGCAGAGGAAGGCGGCATGGGCATGACGGCTGCGGAGGTCGGCAACTGGCCGGGCGAGATCGAGATCCGCGGGCCGGACCTCATGGAGAAATTCAAGAACCACGCGCTCAGCTTCGCACCTCTCGTCGAGCAGAAAGTCGGCCGCGTCGAGAAGGTGGAGAAGATCGATGGGGGATTTCGCATGACGATGCAGGGCGGCGAGACGGTCGAAGGAAAAACGATCATCTTCGCCACGGGCAGCAACAAGCGGCATCTCGGAGCACCGGGCGAAAAGGAGTTCGCAGGCAAGGGCGTCACGTACTGCGCGACGTGCGACGCGTTCTTCTATCGGAACAAAACGGTTGCGGTCATTGGAGGAGGGGATAGCGCGGTTGAAGGAGCTGCTATTGCTGCACAAGTTGCTTCCAAGGTGTACCTCGTTCATCGCAGGAAAGAATTC
>CAYGDM010000033.1:0-13535 GCA_964348685.1 uncultured Candidatus Peribacteria bacterium
CTTCTCAACGATCATCGACCTCATGCGCGAAATCTTCGCCAGCCTCCAGTAAATCAATCCCCTACCAAGAATCCAAAAGGGCTCCGAACGGGGTCCTTTTTCATAGCAATTTCGACGATTGCGCGAAAATATCCACATCGATCGTTTTACCTGCGCGATACGCAGGAATCAGGATGCGCAGCTTCTCCGGCTTCACGAGCGCGTCGCTCATCGTTTCGACCGTGCTGAGCGGCGTCCATGCGATATCGAGCATGTCGTGAGCTTTCGTCGGCACGCCGGAAAACTCTTTCGCGAGGAACACGCAATGCAGCGAATCGTTCGCGCTTCCGTAAAATATTTTCATGATCGATGTCGGTACGACGTCGATCCCAGCTTCTTCCTTCGCCTCTCGAATCGCCGCAGCAAAGAAGTCTTCTCCTATCTCAAGCTTTCCGCCCGGAAGGTTCCACAGGTTTTCGTTGATCTTCTTCGACTCGCGCACGAGCAACAATTCGTCGTTGTCATTCACGAGGAAGACGCTGGCGTAGAGGCGGAGTTCCATAAGGTCGGGAAGGAGTGGTGGGCGCCAGAGGATTCGAACCTCTGACCCTCTCGGTGTAAGCGAGATGCTCTAACCAACTGAGCTAGGCGCCCAAAGCGGCCAAACTATACAGCCTGATGCGTTGATTTCCGAGTGTCTTTCTCTACACTGTCTCCACTATGTCGATCATCATCAACGCACTCCAGGCCGTTCTGGCCGTCCTCATCCTCATCGGCGTGTTGCTCCAACAGCGCGGCGCGGGCTTCTCCTCAGGGGTCGTCGGCGGCACGAACATCGTCCAGCGCCGCGGCGCGGAGAAGCTGCTGTACCAGGGTACGATCATCCTCGCTATTGCCTTCTTGGTGCTCTCAGTGCTGGAGTGGTTCGCGTAACCACACCGCCTCTCATGCAGCATCTGATTCGGTTCATCCTCTCGTCCTACGTGCGTTTTGAACGCCGTATTCTTGCTGTTTTCGCCGCATTGTTCGTCCTGAGCCTCTCGATCCTCCTCATGCGGTTTTACTGGAGCGAGACGGTCCTTGTTCCGTCGACGGGCGGTACCTACATCGAGGGCTCCGTTGGCGACATCAAGCCTCTCAACCCGTGGTTCACCGTGCAAAACGACGTGAACGGAGACATTGTGTCGCTCATTTTCTCGGGCCTGCTCCGCTATAACCCCGATACAAACGCGATCGACGAAGATCTGGCGAGCTACACGGTCTCGAAGGACGGCAAAGTGTATACCGTACAATTGAAGAACGGCGTGCAGTGGCACGACTCGACGGCAGATGAACCGCACCCCGTCACCGCTGATGACGTCGTGTTCACGTTCGTGACGATCAAGGATCCCGCGTTTCCCAACAGTTTGCTCCGCCAGAATTTCCGCGGCGTCGCCATCGAAAAGATCGACGACCGCACGGTGCAATTCCGTCTCGAGCAGCCGTACGGATTCTTTCCGAGCAATCTGACGCTCGGATTGCTTCCCCGGAAGTCCTTCCAAGACGTGCCGGTGAAGTTGTTGAACCAAACGCTCGATTTCGGTTTCGCACCCGTTGGCGCCGGTCCGTACAAGCTCAAAACAATTTCGCAGACGGATCTTTCCACGGAAGTGACACTCGAGCGCTTCGAGCGGCCGATTCCGCCGCAATACCGTCTCGATCGCTTGGTGTTCCGCATTTTCTCCGATTACCGCTCGATGCTCTCGGACGTCCGCAATTTGGACGGCATTCGCCTCATCGCCCATACCGACGACCGGAAGCCGATCGCGCCGGACCGTTTCACGACAGTCGACTACACGCTCCCGCAATACGTCGCTCTTTTTTACAATCTCGACCGTGGCGCCCTCCAAGACCAAAAACTTCGCCTTGGTTTGCAGCTGGGAACCGACAAGCAAGAAATCGTCGATCGCATCGGTCTCGCGACGATCATCGACACGCCGTTCCTCGAACTCCAGCAGGAAGCCTGGGAGTATACGTTTGATCCGAAAGCTGCTCAGGGTGCCCTGTTTGAATCCAGTTGGTACTATCCCGAAAAAATCCGTCTCCAACGCCTCCTAGAACAACGTGAGGCGAACACGACGGGTCTCTTGAAGGTGGAATCGATCGTGTTGCTCGATACCGGAGCCGCGCTGACCGTGTCGGGCGTCGGCGGCGGCCTCAGTGGGAAAGATACGATCAACGGTCTTTCTTTACGAAGCAACCCGACGCTATCGGGTGGATGGATCGTCGCGCTGCCCACGCACGGCGGAACGGGTGCGCTGAAGATAGGGATGAACCTGATCAAGCTAACGAATGAAGACGGGCGGACGCTCGATTCCGCGTACGTGCTGCGCACGGCAAACGGCGCCGAGTTCCAGCGTGCGGCGGAGGAACAGCGCCTTGTGGAATCATTCCTCTCCACGCGCGCCGGCGAGCTCACGGGCGCGGCGGCGGTCGGCAGTACCGACATGATCCTCGACAGCGGCTACCTCCGGAAGCGAAAGGCCGAGGATCCCGTATCGATCCGCATCAACGATCGTGGCGACCAGCTGAACCTCCGCCTCCTCACGAGCCCGCAGCCCGAAAACTACGCGGCCGTGGCAGCGGCCGTCGCCGATCAATGGAGGAAGCTCGGCCTCAACGTGACGGTCGATGTCCCGGCGACGCGCGCCGAGTTTGAAGAGAAGCTCCTCAAGCGCGATTACGACGTGCTCCTCTTCGGTCAGTCGTTGCTCGACAACCTCGATAGCTACCCGTACTGGCACTCAAGCGGCGTGCAGAAGGTGACGGGCAAGCGCGCGGACCTGCGCCTCGATGCCTATAACCTCTCCCAGTACGCCTCGTTCGAAGCGGACACGCTCCTCGAGCAGATCCGTGGCAACCCGTCGACAACCCAGCGCCAAACCCTTCTCCAGAAGCTGCAAGCGGAATTCCGGAAGGATGTGCCGGCGGTTTTCCTCTACTCCCCCGTCTATACGTTCGCCCACCGCGACGATATCCAAGGTATCCAGGTAGGCAAACTATCGCTCCATTCCGACCGTTTCCGGACGCTCTTCCGATGGTACATCAAACAAGACCGGATCTTCGAAGAGGGCACCGGTTGGCTCTCGTTCTTCCCTTGGATGTTCGGCCTCGTGAAAGAATCCCCCGAACCGTCCGTCTTCGGTTCTGGTACGGTTCTAACGGGTTCCGGGGCTGCGGAATAAGGGCATTGACCGCATCCCAAAATCCGAGTACCATATTTTGGCACTTTTTGGACCCATGGAAATTCTCCTCCTTCAAGACATCCCCGGCGTAGGAAAGAAGAGCGACCTCATCGTCGTCGGAGACGGTTATGCCTTGAATTTCCTGCTTCCCAGACGCGCCGCCCTCGTGGCGACGCCCCTCGTTCGGAAGCGCTACGCGGACCTCATTCGCCGCCGTGCGGAGGAGCGTGAGACGGAAAAGTCGATGAAATCGAGCGCCGCGGCGACCATGTCGAGCAAAGCACTCTTGTTCGTAAAAAAGGTGACGAAGACCGGAAAGTTGTACGCCGGCATCACGGAAGAGCACATCATGCAGGAATTGCAGAAGCAGCTCGGCGTGACGGTGAAGGAAGACGATATCAACCTCTCCGAGCACATCAAGACCGTCGGCACCCACACCGTCGAGGTGAAAATGGGCGATCAGAAGGTGAAGGTCGAGATCAAGGTCGAAGCGGAGAAGGCCTAATCATTGATCGGAGGTATTGAGAGAAGGGTACTTTTGTGGTATGATGACTCGATATGCGTATTGATGCCATCATCCGGGATATGGAGACCTCGGGAGACGCGTTGCGGCTGCAACGTCAGTTATCCGATTCGGCGAGTGACGTGGGGGAGCAAAACCCCGTGAATCTTTCCTATAATCCCGAGACTGCCACGGCGACCGTCAGTGTTATCGTCAACGACATCCGCTCGCGCCCCGCGCTGGATCGCATGCTCTCCATGCTTGGCGAGGAAACATCGATAACGATGGCGGCCTGACCGCGTGTGCGGAGGCTGCCGAACCGCGCTAGACTGTTTTTGTCGTTCTTTCGAATGTCACATATGGGCGAGTAGCTCAGTTGGTTAGAGCTCCGGACTTATAAACCGGCGGTCGGTGGTTCAAATCCCCCCTCGCCCACCATCCGGCTTCGTTCCATCTCTGGATGGATCTACGCCGAGATCCCCATATAAAATAGAAGTGGTTCATGCCTCGGCGTAGTCCGCAGACTAAGCCGGGCAAATCCCCCCTCGCCCACCATATTTTCCTCTCAGTAGATCATACGCTGTACGGCATACCCAAGGAAAAATGAGCAGGCGTTACATGTGAACGACAGCACCAGTGCATCACGAGAGCGGATATGAAGCACAAAGGCGTAGAGCGCTGCTTCAAGAGCGAAGACAAGGATCTCGCCTGCGGTGATGTACACAGTGTACGACGAGAAGAAGCGCGGAAGGATAAACCAGAGTATCGGAAGCGTTATGGTTGAAGCAGCAAAGCCGCAGAGGAAAAGCCGGACGGCGGAAACCCCCTTCAACTGCGTCTTGAGTGCGGTTTTGGAAAGGAAAAAGAGTATGGACAGCTCTAGTGCGACCGTTACAACAAGGGCGATCGCGAAAGCATCGAACGGGTATGCCATGTTCGTGAAGTCGTCGTATTCGCGTATATTCACATACGAATCTTCCTCCGGGGATAGTGGCGCTGAATCGGCGTACGCCGAGAATGTGAAACCGATCGCTAAGAGCGCCAGAGCGGCAAGCAACGAGTTTTTCATAGGACTGGTGAGCGTGTGCATACACTGCATGTTACCGGATGAAATACGAGCGACGATACGTCGAGTTGTAGTACGCAATGTAGTACAACAGCTGGGCCATTTCGCCGCGCGTGATGTTCTGGTCCGGCGACAAGACGGATGACGGAATCAATTCGCGGGATTGCAGGGCGTCCCAGTACGGTTGGTACCATGCGCCTGTGACGGATTCTTCGTATTCCAATCCGTATGCCCGAACAACGATCTTCGCAGCTTCGGCGAAATTAATAGTGTCGTTTGGCCGGAATGTTCCGTCGGGATATCCGGACAATACAGCGTTCTCATAAGCCGCCCGGATGTACGGCTCATACCACGCGCCGTTTTCAATGTCGCTGAAAGGGGGCATCGGTGCGCCTTCTATCGGCGTGGCTACCTTCATCGTGGTGTGCATCAACAAAACGATCTTCGCGAACTCGGCGCGATTGATGAGGTTATCCGGCCTAAACGTACCGTCCGGATAGCCGTTGATGGCACTGTTTTTCTTGAGATACACAACGGAAGGAACCAACCCGTCGTCGTAGGACACGTCCGTAAATGGATCCTGCGGAGGGGGCAGTGGCGCCACGTCCGCGTATGCGACGGAGACGAACGCGATGCTAAAAAGCGCGGTAGCAACAAAAGATGCCCTTGTTATCGAAGTGGTGAATGCATGCATAAAAGGAGCGTATGCTTCTCACAGAACTGATTCAAGTTGTACGATCTCGCGCATCGCGAAGCTACACTCGGTCGCTGTGGCAATGCTGGAGAGTGAGCCGCATCGTTCGTGTGCGACATTAATGTTCTCGGCTGAAACGGTAAATATCTTTTCGGCGACTCCGAGCATGCACGCACGCCGAAATTCGATGGGAACTGCCATGCAGTGATCGGCTGTTACATCGAATGATTCTCTCCCTGGAAGGTATAGTCTATAGGCGACATCCGCCGCGAAGCATGTTGCTTGATAGTGATGCTGCAGCTCCCCGCACGGCAAGCGTCGAGTTCCAGCAGGCATGTGCGAGTGCCCGCCCGTGCCGTACTCACCTGTTGAATACTCCATCATGACGCCGCTGGCACAGTCTTGGGACATGGCTCTGTCATCGCAGAATTCCAGGAGCGCCGACAGATCTCCTCTCATTTTCGCGGCAATTTCATGGCCGACGGCATGGACGCAATTTCGGTACGACACGTGCTCATTGAGTGCAAAATCACAAAGGGAAAAGAGCTGTTCAACTTGCACGTCATCATGATGAAGTTCGATGTGCTCCATCATGAAACCGTGCATGCAGCCTTGTTTGAACGATGTTCCGCACCATTGGAAGGCATCTGTCGGTGAAATGCTTTGCTGCGCTAACTGCATTCCAATTGCGTGAACGATCGGAGAAAATATCCGCGGGTCGTCCGAAATGTCGCGCTTCTTCAGTAGATCGACCGTTTCCTCGAACAACGCTTTTACATTCTCCGGATGTTCGTCTGCGTACAAAAGGAACGAAGCTGTAATACATTGTTCCCGATCAGCGGAACACGAAAGAAGCATCTCGCGTGCCGGCGTGGAAGAACAGGCGACTGTAAAAATCGAGAGAACCGCAACGGCCGATGCGCTGAGAGAGGTGCGCATGCACGCATTCTGTTTCATTCCGCGCGAGTGTAGCACGACAAAACGCCCGGATCCGTCCGGGCGTTTCTGGAGGTCTATTACTGACCGTCCGTGCCGCCTCCGTTGAGGTCGACGTTGATACCGGGCTGGTCGTTGCCGCCGTTCATTTGCGTAACGGCGAAGTAACCAATGCCAAGAACGACGATGATCGCGATGATCGCGACGATAGCGGTCATACCGCTGGATCCGTTGTCCGACATAAAAAGGAGGTGAAAGAAATAGAAGTCGTACACCCTGAAGACGAACGAAGCGGAGAAAACATACACGTGGTAAGGATCGGGCCGCTTGCGCGTCTTCTTGTGCGATTATCCCCTTCCTCCATTTTTTATGGATCTTCTCAGCTTCCTCATCATTGGTCTCATCGCGGGCTGGATCGCAGACATGCTCGTGAAAGGCAGTCAGTTCGGCCTTCTTGGTGACCTGATCGTCGGCGTAATCGGAGCGTTCATCGGCGGGTTCATCTTTAATGCGCTCGGCATCGACGCCTACGGCTTGCTCGGCAGCATCGTCATGGCCGTCATCGGAGCGGTGGTGCTCTTGCTCCTGCTCAACGCGTTCAACAAGCGCAAAGTTTGATCAATGCCATCATCGAAAGGCGTCGTTCATGCGAACGATGCCTTTTATTTTTTCGATGCGAATTCCGCTACAAATTCCTTCGCCTCCGCCTTCGTCGTCACGTCCTTCTTCACCTGCGCATCGTGCAGTTTTTTCAGGATTTCACCCACTTCCTCGCCGGGGCGAATACCGAGGATGTCCATCACGTCGGCGCCGCTGAGAAGCTGCTTTGGCGGGCGCGGATGACTATCGAGGAACGCGTTGTAATCGCTTACGATCGCGTCATACATTCCGAATTCGGATGGCGTCGTACCCGCGATATCAAGCCAGAACACGCGCAGTAAGTCGGCGAACCACGGGTGGAAGTACCAGTGCGCCTTCCGTTCGTCGGACAAATCCGCAAAGGTCCCCATCGTCATGTGATGGCGGATGAGCCAATCGATTTTCTCCACGCGCTTCTTCGGCGCCTGCCAGCGCTGCAATATTTTCGTTGCGGTGTCTGCCGACACCGACGCATGATGGTCAAAGCGAATTCTTTCCTTGATGGCGAAGGTCTCTACCTTGCCTATGTCGTGGAACAACGCCGCGAGTCGGACGTCCGCTTCGTCGTCTGGCCGGAATGCATCGGCGCATTGCAATGTATGGTTCCACACATCTCCTTCGTGGTGGTAATCGGCCGGCTGGGCGACGCCTTTGCATGCGTAGAGTTCCGAAGCCATCTTTTCGAGAATCCCAAGTTCCCAGAGGTCTTCGAGCGCACGCGACGGTTTCGGCCCAGCAAGCATCTTTTCGAGCTCCTCGAGCTGGCGCGAACCGGAGAGTCCCGTGATGAGCGCGGCATTCTCGCGGAGAGCCTCATAGGTATCAGGGTGGTACTGCCCGTCCATCATCGCCCGCAAACGGACGGCGCGCAGCATGCGCAATGCATCGTGCTTCATGCGTGTGGCGGGATCACCGATGAACCGCACGAGTTTTTCTTGAATGTCTTTGAGTCCTTCGGTCGGATCAAACGTCTCGCATGAAACGGGCTGGTAGTAGATCGCATTCACGGTGAAATCGCGGCGAACGACGTCTTTATCGCGCGTTGAGAATGTCACATTCTCTGGATGGCGCGCGTTCGACGCATCGCTTTCTTCGCGGAACGTCGTGACTTCAAAGACAAATTTCCCTTGTTTCACGCGCATGCTGCCGAGACTGAGAGGATCTTGCTTCGCATCGGCGAATACGCCCTTCATTTTTTCCGGAGTCGCGATGGTCGCGATGTCGATGTCTTTTGGTGTGTTTCCAAGCGCCAGGTCGCGCGTGCCGCCGCCTACCCACCAGGCTTCGAACCCTGCTTCAGTTAAACGATCAACGACTGCATATGCCGCTTCGCCGTAGGGCGTCGAGAGCAGCCGATCGATGGATGCTTTCGGGAGTTCTTTCACCTCTCAAGAATAGCGCGCATCCACTACACTGTCTCCATGCTTCGTTTTGCTTGTCCCGGCACACCGAAATCGACGCCCGGTTCGGGCGGGACGCTCGCCGGCCTGAAGCACGCCAAATCGCTCGGCATCGACGCCATGGAAATCGAATGGGTACAAAGCGTGCCGAAGAATGCGGAGCACGTCGCGGCCGTCGGAAAAATTGCACAGGAACTCGATATCGCGCTCACGATCCACGCGCCGTACTTTATCAACCTCAATTCCGCCGAAAAAGAAAAGATCGTCGCGAGCGAGAAGCGGATCACGGACGCCTTGGCGATGGCACAGGTGTGCGGAGCGGTATCGGTCTGCGTGCACGCGGCGTTCAACGGCGGTGCCGATTCACAAACAGTCACCGACAGCGTGCGCCGCGCGACGGAACGCATTCTGAAGAATAAACAAAAACTGTTTCCCGATGTGAACCTCGCCTACGAAACAATGGGGAAGCATAGCCAATGGGGCACGCTCGATGAAACGCTGGAGATCTGCAAGGAATTCGATCTGTACCCCTGCGTCGACACAGCGCACATGCACGCGCGCGCAAACGGCGGCATGAATACGGAACAAGAATTCGACGACCTCTTCGATCAATACGCGAAAGTCCTCGGCAAGAAATCGCTCCAAAACATGCACCTGCACTACTCCGGCATCGCGTACGGCGAGAAAGGCGAGAAACATCACCTCACGTTCGAAGAGAGCGATGCCGACTGGAAAGGATTGCTCCGCGTGCTCAAGAAGCGCGGCGTTGGAGGGATCCTCGTCTGCGAATCGCCCGCGATGGAAGACGACACACTGCTGCTGAAGCGGCAGTACGAGCGATCGTGAGGCTGGAACGCGTTGACACTCCCCTGCGTGAGGGATAATCCTTGTCCATGCGCATGGGCCCCTCGGGCGGCACGCGAAGCGATCGAAGACTGTTCCTCAGCCTTGCGGGTACCGCGACGGCTGGGGCGCTTCTTCGCGATACGCTCCCGGGCATTCCGGAGCTTGCCGCGGCGGAAACGACGCGTTCGGAGGTGAGGAACGCGATCATCGTGGTTCTCGGGGGCGGGGCGAGCCAGCTCGACACGTGGGATTACAAGCCCGACGCGCCCTCGGAAATCCGTGGGCCCTACGCACCGATCAAAACGAAGACCGGCGACGCGGTGTTCGGCGAATTATGCCCCGCGCTCGCGTCGATCAACGATCGATTCGCGCTCATACGTTCCGGTACGACGTTCGAGGCGGGATCACACCTGGGTGGCTATGAAAACTGGCTGAAAGCAAACGGCGAACACTACGTGACGACGCTCGGCAGGAAGGCACCGGAGATTCCGTACGTGAACATGGTCGGGCCGTGGGTGTTTCCGCTCATGGAAGCCGAGCACCGCAACCGCATGGAGTTGCATCAAGCCCTCCGCTTCGAATGGGACAAGGACCGCGGCGAAGTGGTGATGCAGTCGCTCCAAGGAACGCATGACGTCTCCCCTACGCGACTAAGCGAACGTTTGGACCTTCGGAAGTCGCTCGACTCGCTGCCGGCGTACAGCGAACCGATGGGGCGGAAGCACGATTTTGATGAAAAGGCGGAGTCGCTGCTCCGCGGAAGCTCGCTGAAACGGATGCGCGCGATTTGGCAATCTCCTCGCAAGCACGTCGACGAGTTCGGTGATAATCCGTACGGCGGTATGTTCGAGGCGGCCGCGCGGATGGCCGACCCCGACGAAGGAAACACACGGTTGGTCGTGATCGAAACCGGCGAGTTCGACCATCATTTGGACCTGGAAGAACGCTTAACGAGTGTCATGCCAAGCGTCGACCAGGCGCTTGCGGCGCTCATCACGCGGTACGGCGACAGGCTTGTGATCGCCGCGCGCGGAGAATTCGGCCGTACGCCGAGATTCCAGGGAACAAGTCTTTTCAAGCCGGGGCGCGATCATTTCCCGATTCACTCCGAAATACTCGCCGGTCCGACGATTGAACCGCAAACGTACGGCTCGACCACGAGGAAGGGCGACAGTTTGGTGGACGAATCGTTCGAAGTGACAAACCGTGCGTTTGCACACACATTCCTGCGTGCGACCGGCGACATTCCTGCAGACTCGCGGAACCGCGACGAAAGTATCTCGGGACTGGTACGGTGACGAAAATTTATAATTTAATGATATTCCACAGATCGGCCGCGGCCTTACGGACGCCGTCCACGAGGTACTGCGTCGTGTGATCGACGGGCGTAATCTTTTTCGGAATGTGCAATCTATAGACGGAGTTCATCGTTTCTACCAAGTACGTTTCATTCCCTTCGTCAGTGATGCGCTCAATCCGCGACGTGGTCGTCCGTGGACCGCCTTTCGGGCTGACAAATTGCATGCTTTCGTCTTTCGCGACGTCCCCAATCACTTTCATGTCGACCGGATCATCGAAAAACAACTTCCCATTTTGCCGCTTGAGGCTGCGTTGAATTTGGAATACGCGTTCTCCTTCGATGATCGTTTCAGGAGTTTCGAGATGTGTGTGTTTGTTCATATAGATAGTATTATAGCATAAATATGATTAAGAGTCGACATGCACAAAACGGCCAACGGCACTATAGTATCGGTTCGATTTCCCTTCCCCACTCCCATGAACCTCGCTATTAACGGTTTCGGCCGCATCGGTCGCCAAGCGCTCCGCATCATCCGCGAGAAGCACCCGAACGTGAAGGTTGTGCTCATCAACGATCTCACCGATCCCGCGACGCTCGCGCACCTCTACACGTTCGACTCGACGTACGGCAACGCGCACGAAGACGCGACGGCCGTTGAGAACGGCATCAAGATTGGATCCGACACGATCCGCATCACTGCCATCAAAAACCCCGCGGAACTTCCGCACGGCGAAATGAAAGTCGACGTCGTGCTCGAGTGCACGGGCTTCTTCGCGAGCAAGGAAGGTGCGACCCAGCACATCACGGCCGGTGCGAAGAAAGTCATTATGTCGGCCCCGTCCAAGGACAAAATCGACGGTACGTTCTGCCTCGGCGTGAACGCGGATCTCTACGATCCCGCCACGATGCACGTCATCAGCAACGCGTCGTGCACCACGAACTGCCTCTCGCCGATGGCAAAGGTGCTCAACGACACGTTCGGCATCGAATCGGGCCTCATGACGACGGTCCACAGCTACACGAACGACCAGAATCTCCTCGACCTGCCGCACAAGGATCTCCGCCGCGCGCGCGCCGCCGCATTGAGCATCATCCCGGCGAGCACAGGCGCCGCGAAAGCGATCGGCGAAGTCATCCCCGAGCTGTCCGGCAAGCTGCACGGCGTGGCGCTGCGCGTCCCAACGCCGACCGGTTCGATCACGGACCTCACGATCGTGACGACGAAGCCCGCGACGGTCGAAGCAGTCCTCGCAGCGTTCGACGATTACGCGAAGAAGAACCCGGGCATCCTGCGCGTCGAGCGCCGCCCGATCGTTTCCAGGGACATCGTGGGCGACAGTCACTCGTGCATCATCGACGCGGAACTCACGGAAGTGAAGCCTGCTGGCACAGGCAGCCTTGTGAAGGCATTCGGTTGGTACGACAACGAGTGGGGCTACGCGAACCGCTTGGTCGAAATGGCGGAGTTCGTGGGTTCCAAGCTCTGAATCGCCCCCCATCGATCATGAAAAAAGCCCGGCTTCGCCTGATGGCTACGCCGAGGCTTTTTCGTATCTCTCTTACTTGTCGTCTTTTTTCTTCCCCGCCTCGGCGGAGTCCGCAGACGAAGCCGGGTCATCCACCACTTCCGCGTCGACGACGTTTTCATCTTTCTTTTCACCGCCGGCGGCCTGCTCCTTCTGGCCCGCTTCGTAGACGATCTTGCCGATCTCCTGCGCGGCGGTCCCCGCTTCCTGCACCTTCGCATTGATCTCTTCCGCCGTTGCCGATTCATTCTTCAAGACGACGCGGACGGCTTCCATTTTCTCCTCGATCATTTTCTTCGTCTCGGCGGGGATCTTCGCTTCGTGCTCTTTGATCTGCTTCTCCATGTTGAACACGAACGCGTCGGCCGTGTTGCGCGCGTCGATGAGCTCGCGCTTCTTCTTGTCTTCGTCGGCGTGCAGCTCGGCGTCTTTCTTCATCTTCTCCACTTCTTCTTTGCTGAGGCCGGTCGAGCCCTGGATCGCGATGTGTTGGCTCTTGCCCGTGCCTTTGTCCTTGGCCGTGATGTTCAGGATGCCGTTAGAGTCGATATCGAACGTGACTTCGACCTGCGGCATGCCGCGCGGTGCGGGAGCAATGCCATCGAGGATGAATCGGCCGAGCGATTTGTTGTCGGCGGCCATTTCGCGTTCGCCTTGCACGACGTGGATCTCAACGGACGGTTGGTTGTCGGCCGCGGTCGAGAAGACCTGCGACTTCTGCGTCGGGATCTTCGTGTTGCGTTCAATGACTTTCGTCGCGACGCCGCCGAGCGTTTCGAGACCGAGCGAGAGAGGGGTCACGTCGACGAGGACGATGTCTTTGTCGATATCGCCACCGAGCACGCCGGCCTGCACCGCCGCGCCGATCGCGACGACTTCATCGGGGTTCACACCCTTATGCGGTTCCTTGCCGAACAATTCCTTCACTTTCGCGATCACCGACGGCATGCGCGTCATACCACCGACGAGAACCACCTCGTGAATGTCCGATTTCGAAAGTTTGGCGTCCTTCAGCGCTTTCAGGCATGGTTCGACGGACTTCGCGAGCAGCTCCGCCGTGAGGGCTTCGAGCTTCGCGCGCGAGAGCTTGAGGAGCAGGTGCTTCGGGCCCGAGGCGTCGGCCGTGATGAACGGCAAGTTGATTTCCGTTTCGGTCTGCGAGCTGAGTTCGATCTTTGCTTTTTCGGCGGCATCGCGCAGACGCTGCAGCGCGATCTTGTCCTTCGAGAGATCGATGCCGTTGCCCTGGAGGAATTCGTACGCGATCCAGTCGACGATCGCCTGGTCGAAGTCGTCGCCGCCGAGATGCGTGTCGCCGTTCGTGGAGAGGACTTCGAAGTGCCCGTCGCCGGAGATTTCAAGGACCGTTACGTCGAAGGTGCCGCCGCCAAGGTCGTAGACGGCAATAGTGCCAGACTTCTGC
>CAYGDM010000034.1:0-12726 GCA_964348685.1 uncultured Candidatus Peribacteria bacterium
TCTCATCTCGAACGTGGTCATTGAGGGCAACAAAGTGGCTTCCGTAAGCCTTGTTGAACCCTTCGAAGAGTGTGCAAACAGCGATGAAACCCTAGATGGTCGGGATGACAGGACTCGAACCTGCGGCCTTACGGTCCCGAACCGTACGCTCTACCAACTGAGCTACGTCCCGACGAATGGACCACGATGCTAAGAATGAAAATCCAACTGAGCGGAGCCTGTCCTGAGCCGCAACGAAGGGTCCCGACTGAACCGGTGCCCGAGGATGGTACTGACGGGCGAATGTGAAAGCTAGAGCCCTGTAAAAAACAGGGGCGATCGGAGTACCGACCGCCCCATGATTGTTCGTTCCGGTATTACGAGACTGCAACAGCAACCTCACATACCTCGCCCCGAGGACTATCAACGTGGAAGTGAAGGCGGATCGTGTACTGACCCTTCTTCATGATGACGATGTAGTCATACGGACACGGAACCTCGATGGTCAACGTCCATCCATACCGAACCGGTAAAGAGAACGGGTGAGGCTGAAAGTAATGCTGAAACTTCCACAGGTCGACCAGCCTCGCTTCTCCGTCTGGGGATTTCGGAGGAAGCTTCACACGGATGACGATGTCATCCCCGATGGCATCCACGCAATACACGTCGTTGTCGATTGGCGGCAGTAACACGTGTCGCGGCTTACGCTGCGGGGGTTCGAAGGTCTTCCAGGGCGGCTTACTTCCGCTGGAAGGCGTACCGTGCTTGGCAATGACTTCCATAACGGAAGCTCTCCTATGAAAGAACAAAGGGAATTCCTATCGGCAACGGCGCCGAAAGGACCTGCATTCTGGGGACGAAACCAGACGAAAACAAGACCCCCTCCGGCTCCGCCCGAACGCACCCATGGTGTCTATTCCGACATATTTACCTACTTTGTGAAGACCCCTACCCACCTGTTTTACCCCCATGTTGTATACAAATTTTATACAAGTATGGTGTAACGAACATCGCCGTGAAGCGTTGATACTGTCCTCGGATCATAGGTTTCGCGGGTTTTCGGCGTCCAAACCTTGTTCACAAGAGTAGATCAAGTATAACTCGACAACAAAAACACCCTCCGTACACTCCTGCGCGTCCCTCCGGGGAACTACTATGGATACCGTGAAGTTCACGACTCACCGTGCTGCTTCGCTGCCCCTCGTGCTCATGCACGTAGCGTGCATCACCATCCTCTCTCTGAGCATGGTGATCTCGCTCCCGACGATCCACTAAGCGGATCTCGGAAGGTCAGTGAAAGAAGCTATCGACACTCCCACCGGGGAGTGCACCACCACAACTCATCGGGGAACGACGACCAGGGAGCGGGACGATGAGGTGCTTTTGTATGTACAAAATGGCCTATTGACCGTTCAAACAGGCCTATGGGGCCAAAATTCTAAAATCACGATCGGGCTGTGACGGTCAACGACGTAAAAAATGACCGAAAATGACTGTGACTTTTCCGCTAATACAAGCCATAAAAACACTCACCACAGCAAACCGGCCGGGCGAGCGGCATAGAGTGCCCTCTCGAGCTCCGCATGAGCGGCGGCGTCGCTGGAGATATCCAAATAGCGTTCGGCGTCGTTCGGGAAGAGACGGGAGAGTTGCGCCGCGATCGTATGCAGCTCCTCGACGCTTCCGCCCAGGGCGATGTGATGGGTATTGCGTTCAATGGCCTCGGCATAAGCCGCAAACAGCGTATCGAACTCCTGCTTCCGGGTTTTCAGGCTGTCCTGCTGCCCCGCCTTGACCCCTGCGTCGATCAGGACGCGCAGGATGCCAATATCCGTATAGCGCCCAAGCCGATAGGCATGGTCAGCGTAGCGCACGGCCAGATCGGGCTCATTGCGGCGCAGCGACAGCTCTGCGCGGATCCTCCAGGCACGGGCATCGACCGCGTTCTCCTCGATGGATTGAGCCAGAACGGCGTCCGCCTCGTCGAGCAACCCCCCCTGCTCCAGCAAGCTGGCCCGGGCAAGGAGCACGTCACGGCTGAACCACTCGGGGGCGGAGCGTTCATACCACAGGAGCGCCGTCCGATCGTCGCCTGCGGCATCCGCCCTACGACCGAGCGACGACGCGATAAGGAAGGCCCCCTCCCACGCAACCGTCACGAACAGCAGGAGGACAATGACCGACTCGATGCGCGAGAATGAACGGCTCACCCTCCAGTGTGCGAAGGATGCCCTGCTCACGGGACGCTTTTCGGCGAGGTGCGTGGAGAGCAATGCGAGAGCGATCCAGAGAGGGAGAGTGATCCCGACGAACTGGAGATTGTAGTCGATGAGGTTATGCGCGAGCACTCCGAGGGCTGCGACCAAGAGCGCAATGGTGCGGGCATCATTACCGAGCGACCAGTCGTTCTTGCGATCGAGAAAGAGATGACGGACCGAGAGGCCGAGCACGTACGCGAGAAACGCGACGAACGCCAACGCCGCGGGCCACCCGCGTTCGGCCGCGTACTTCAGGAAGACGTTGTGCGGGTGGTCCGATGTCGCAAGAACGTGCTCCATGAGATGCGGCTGCGCGAAACGGAAGCTGTACGGCCCGTACCCGAAGAGCGGCCGCTCGAATGAGAGCGTCAACGCTTGGCTCCAGAACTGCGCACGCTCGTCGATCGACGACGTGCCCTCCGCTGCTTGGAACGAGACCTTGTCTCCGACCGACTCCACGTCGTAGCGCTGCGACCGCAGGGCGTTGGCGCCACCGAAAAGGATCAACGCGATGAGCAATGCACCAATCGCACCGATGATCACTTGTTTCCAGCGCTGGAGCGCCGCCTTGGCCACGCGCACGTCGCGCAGCGTCAAACCGCCCCACACGAGGACGAGACACGCGATCTGACCCGTAAACGCGATGAGTCCGCCACGCGAAAAACTGAGAAAAAGTGATCCGACGAGAAGACCCGTGATGCCGGCGAACGTCCATCGCTTCAACTGCGTCATCCTGCGAGAGGCGAGCAACGCAGCCATCGGCCAGGCCAGAAGCGCGAACTGAGCCCAGGCGTTGGGCCAGTAGTCGGTATGAAAACGCCAATCGAGGAACGTTCCTACGAAGCGGTTCACCGGCTGGAAGACGTAGACCGCCAAGCCGAAAAGGACTGCGATGCCTGCGGCGAGCGTGATGGTCCAGAGGCAACCTTCGAGTAGGACGCTCACGCGCGTATTGCCCGCTCGGCGGACGATCCACAAGAAAAGAAGCACGCACGACGCGTCGCGCACGAGTTCGTCGAGACCATACGTACGCGTGCTCGATACGAAAAAACTGAATGTACTCCAGGCGATAAAAAATAGGAGGATCCCCCAGAGTACTAGCGGCACCGTCATCACCTGCGGGCGCGCGTCGTCTTTCGGGAATCCGAGCCTGCGCAACACCGGAAACCACAACCCCGTGCACAGCACGAAGATCGTCACGACGCCGAGCATCCACGTGGCGTCGACGCTCTTGCCGCCGCGCCAAAGAATCGCCCCTGCGACAAAGAGTAGCAGGATGAATTCGGCGATGCGCTGTGCATGGGGAAACCTGGACATCACACCCAGTGTAGGGTGCATTCGACGTCTGAGACAAGCCAGCTCTACTTATTCGGCGACGGCACCCGTTCCCGTCTGCCAATAGGCTTTCATATTCGGAAGCACGCCTTCGACGTCCAATTGCTGCAAGACGGCCGCAGGGTCAATGTACTCAGCCAATTCCTCCTCCGTCGGCACGTAACCGCGCATATCGAGAGCTTTTCCCTTATGGATGCCCAGGTGCAGATGTTTGCGGTTGCCGTCGCTATCGGTGCTGCGCGCGTCGGCCAAGTAGCCGAGCTGCGCGCCGGAACGAAGCGTCACGCCGTCTTCGATCAAACCGTTTCGCGAGAGATGCCCGTAGATCACCGAAATGGGCTCGCCGTCGAGCGTGCATCGCTGGATCAGCAAGCCGCCGTAGCCTTCCGCGTAGCCGCTGTAGACGACCTTACCGCGGCAAATGGCGAAGACGGATACGGGCATTTCCAACTCTTCTTGCGATACTTCAAAGTCGACCGCTGCATGGAAACCGGAAAAACGTTCGGGCGGATCGATGGGGTTGGTTGCGGGGTCGGGTGTCACGTGCACGCCAAAGTGCAGCGGAGTCGGACGGTTCGTCGCGTGCTCCATCGGCTGCGAGAAACCGGTAGCGGCCATGCAGGCGACGAGTGACAACGGAAGGAGTGCGGAGACGAGCATGCGCATAAGAGACGAAGAGTGATGGGCAAAATGACGTGAAGCGATCATGCGCGGTGGTACTTTTTTCCCGCGGGGAAAATGTCGAAAACGAGCGCGATACCGAGGAACAACATCTGCCACAGCCCCCACTCGCCGCCGAACCACTGCATCACGACCGTGTACCAGAGCAGCGTGTAGGGCAGGAAAACAAATCCGAGCACAGGGATGATGAACGTATCAAAAACGCCGGAGAACCAATCGCTGAACATCCATAGCAAAACGATGACGACACGCGGGATAAACAGCGCGAATAGAAGAAGGAGGATGGGCATAGCAACACTGTAGACGTTCGGCCCGCTTAAAAATGTCATATGATAGAATGCGCAACGTGAAACTCAATCCGCTCACGCCCGACGAAGAACGCGTCATCGCGCACAAAGGAACCGAAGCGCCGTTCACCGGCGAGTACGACAACTTCTATAAGGAAGGCATGTATGTCTGCCGACGCTGCGACCAACCGCTCTACTCCTCGAAAGCGAAGTTCGACGCCGGCTGCGGTTGGCCCGCGTTCGACGAGTTCGTCTCCGGCTCGGTGCAGGAAAGCCCGAACGGCGACCCGCACTTCGGCTACGAGATCACGTGCGCCAACTGCGGTGGCCACCTTGGCCACGTGTACCGCGGCGAAAGACTGACGGAGAAAGACACGCGGCACTGCGTGAATTCGCTGTCGATCAAATTTCTACCAGCTGCGGTATGACCGAAGCACGCATCGAATCCGGCAACGCCGCGATCGACCATACCGGCACGGGCTGGTTCGTGGGGCACTTCGTCGATCCGTCGTCCCTCCGCTCCACGCACGACGTGGAAGTAAAATGGGCGTTCCATCCGAAAGGCGACGTCCGCGCGTCATGGGCTCATGCGACGCCGTGCCCGTGCATCAACCTCCTCGTGAAAGGCCAGACCGTCACGTCGTTCCCCGATGCGGAAGCCGAACTATCGCGCCCCGGTGATTACGTCATCTGGCAGGACGTCCCCCATTCGTTCAGCGCCGTGGAAGACAGCGTGGTCCTCACGATCCGCTGGCCGTCCGCCGCTGCGCCGCGACACTCCGAGGCGAGCGCCACACCGCGCGTCGAAACCGGCAACGCAGGCGAGGACAATTCGCGCGGATGGTTCATCGGGCATTTCATCGACGCATCTTCCGTGCGATCCACCGGAGACGTGGAAGTGAAATGGGGCGACCATCCGAAAGGCGATGTCCGGAAAGAATGGGCACCCGCGAGCGATCGGCCGACGCTGACGATCCTCCTGAAGGGCCGAATCGTACACAGGTTCCCAGACAAGAACGTGGAGATGTCGAAGGAAGGCGATTACGTCACGTGGACGAACGCGACGCACACGTATGAATCGCTCGAAGACACGGTGACGATCGCGATCCGGTGGCCGTCGGTGCCGAAAGCGTGAGACGGTTACGCGCTGACCAACGACGGGTCCTCGGTCGGAGGATCCATCAAACATGCGCTCAATTCATCGGTCATCGTCCATCCACATTCGCCGGTCGCCTGCTTTTCGCAGCGGCCGGTTTTGTAGCACTCGTACGCCGGGCGGAACATGCAGTCGCTGGCCATGGGTTCGTCGTCGACGCTTTGGCAGATCTGCGCGCTGCAGCCGGCGAGCTGGCAATCGGGCGAAATATACTGTTCGGCGACCGTGCCGGAACCGCTGTTCGGGTCGCCGTTCATGCCGGTGGCGGGCGCGCAGGCAGCGATCAACAGGGAAAGCGCGAGGATAGGGAGAAGCTTTGCGTTCATGGTGTTGATGGGAAGAGGAATGCATACAAATAACGTTCGAAGCGGCGAAAAGTTACGGCGTGTACACTCGTCTACATCTTCGCCCCTATGACGAAATCCCTCCTTCTCGTGTGCGACGACGCCGGGTTCGCGAGCGTACAGCGCGGCATCCTCCGATTGGCCGAAGCCACGAGCAAGCCACTCTGCGCCGAATACCTGATCTCGCAGCCTGACGCCGCGAAACGCGCAAAAGAGATGTCTAGCCACCCACTCGTCTCGATCGGGCTGCACTTCGAACTCTCATCGATTCCCGATAGAAAGCGCGTCGAACTGTCGAAAGAATTGAAAACGAGAGGAACGACACTCGGCGAACAGTCTGACATTCAGGAACAAGCAACGCGCGACGCCTCGAACCAACTCACTATCTTCCGCCAGGCGCTCGGTCGCGATCCCGCGCACATCAGCACGCACGGCGATTTCAACATCGATGTATCGGGCGCGGTGATGCCATGGTGGATCGATCTCATGAACAATCTCTTCGACGGTGACGTTCCGCCGATGCAGTGGACGCACCCGATCATGCGTCACAACAAGTTCAGCTGGAACTTGCCGGGAACTGCGCGCGAACCGCTGACGCCCGACGAGTTCGAAAATCTTCTGCGCGAACAAACGTCCGACGTCGTCGAATTCGTTCTGCACCCCGCGCTGCCCGAACCCGGCGACGCCGACCTGGACATGCTCTTCTCGGCAGACATGCGCGTGCGCGACGTCGAGGCCGCGATCGCGATCATCAATTCGGGGTGCATCGAGCGGTCAGGATTCGACATCGTGCCCGTCTCTTCCCTACAGTAAACCCATTCCCCCAACCTCCATGGACCCCATCGTGCACTTCGAACTCCCCGTCGACGACCTCCAGAAAGCCCGCGAGTTCTACGGCCCGATTTTCGGCTGGAAGCTGCAGGACTGGCCGATGCCCGACGGCTCAACGATGGTCGGCGTGCACACGGCACCCATCGACGAGCAAACACGCATGCCACTGACACCCGGTTCGATCAACGGAGGCATCATCCTCAAAAACGATAAAGTGCAGATGCCGGTCTTCGCCATCAAGGTCGACTCGATCGACGAGCGCGTGAAACAGATGGAAGAGAAAGGTGCGACGGTAACGATGCCGAAAATGGACATGATGGGCATGGGTTTCTACGCGTACGTGAAAGACCCCTTCGGCAACATGATCGGGTTGTGGGAAGATGCGCCGAAGAAGTAATCGTTGGTGAATGGTGCCCAGGAGAAGACTCGAACTTCCAAGGGATTGCTCCCACACGCTCCTGAAGCGTGCGCGTCTACCAATTTCGCCACCTGGGCTAAGGCACATTTTTCGTCAAAAGAACGGCCCGGGAATGGTAGCAGAGCCCACCTTGCCGTCCACTATTGGCAAACGACCGGCTCGCTCGTTAATTCCGTCGCGAAATGCGCAGTCAGGTAATAGCGCTTCGTTTTTTCGTTGAGACCGATGCCCATGCCCATCTTCGTGAACGACGGGCTCACGATCGCATTGTAGTGTGGGCGATACGCCAACCCTTTCTCGCTCATGAAGAAATCGAACGTCGAGCGGATCGTCGCGATAAGCTCGTCGGTGCAATCGTCCTCCGCGCAGGAGTACACACCCCAACCGATGTTCTCGGTGTAGGTTTTGCCGGAGACGTTCTTGAACGTGATGCCCTTGTCGCCGAACCAGGATTCTATTCCTTTGTAGTCGTAGTAGGGCGCCTGCCACGCGCGTTTGTGATCGATCGTCCCACGCTTCACGGAGTAGTACGACCAGTTCGACGCGGTACGCTCGAGGGTTTCATTGGACGTGTACGGAGAAAGATCAAGCGACGCGCGATAGTCGTTGTACCACCCGAGCCACGTGTCTCGGACACGCTGCATGTCGACCGTCGCCGGCGGTTCCTGCACGTTGATCGTGGTGCACGATTCCTGAGCCATCGCCACGGTCGGAAAGGCGAAGAGCGAGAGGGACGTTGCGAGGAGGGTGCCGTACTGGAAAATCATCAAATGAAGTGTAGGGACCTTTCAGGCAATCGCACGGCATTAAACGCGTTAATGCAAGACGAGCTGGGAGGAGGTAGAATGAGTGCATGACGAACGATGCATCCGGAGGGAAGACTATCGCCGTCTATTTCACCGATCCGGAGGCGGACGGATATCCGTTGAACAAGGAATACTACGTGACGGCGTACGGCGAACTCCGAGAAAACCTTCTCCGGCACGGCGCGCGGCTGTTCTTCGTGCGCGGCATGGGGAGCTTCCTTGGGGGAAATTCATTCTCACGGGCATGGGAGATGACAGAAAGCGACATCGTCGAACAAACGACACGTCTGGATGCCGACATCGTATACGACAAAGGAAGTGATTTCGTACCGGACGAAAAAACCGTCACGCTCAATGATCCGGAGATGGACCGCATCTGCACGGATAAATCACTCACGTACGACCTCTTCCCGCAGCACTCGCCCGTGTCCCGCGTCATCCGTTCCGCCGCGGACGCCGATACCGCAATCGCCGCGATTCCCTCCGACCGCATCGTGCTGAAACCCCTCGACGGCGAGGAAGGACACGGCGTGATGGTAATGGGCCGAACCGAAGCAACGGCGAGCATTCCGTCGTATCCGTACATCGCGCAGGAATTCCTCGACTTGTCCGATGGCATCCCCGGCCTCATCGAAAGCACGCACGACATGCGCATCACGAGCATCAACGGCGAAATCATCCTGTGCTTCATCCGCACGCCACCGCCGAATTCGCTCCTCGCGAACGTCGCTCAAGGCGGCAAAAAAATCGAAGTGCCGCTCGACAAGATTCCCGCGGAAGCGAAAGCGATCTGGACGGACGTGGAAAAAGAATTCTCACGATTTCCTCGGCGCGTCTATTCGGTCGACATGGGCCGCACGAAAACCGGCGCGTGGAAAATCATCGAGCTCAACTCGAAACCCGGGTGCACCTGCAAATCCGAAGGACCAAACAGCGCCCGTTTCATGGAAGCCCTCGCCGACGTACTCGCTTCCTGATCCCACATGCGCACACTCCTCATCTACTCCACGACGCTCGAAGACGACTACAAACCGTACTACGAGATCCTCGCGAAGGAATTCGCCCGCGGCGGGGGCGAGATGCTGTTCGCGATGCCGCCGGATATGCTCATCGCTCCGTCGACGTTCAGCGGCGCGCTGCGCATCGCGGACGGATGGACCCGCGTCGAAGGACCTATAGCGGTCGACGCGATCTTCAATAAAAGCCTCTCGCCGTTCAAGCCGGAAGACGGCTGGATCATCAACCACCCCGTGCTCGACGCCGCATGCGACAAAGACGACACTGCCGCACTCTTCGCCGCGTTCTGTCCGCGCTCGACGATCGTCGGATCCGCGGACGCGCTACACCCCGCTCTCGAGACGCTCCGCACCGACACGATCGTCATGAAGCCGACGTCCTCCTACGGCGGCGACGGCGTGTGGATCGGACCGCGCTCCGACATGCCGACGCCCGCTACGTTCCCCGTCGTCATCCAGGAATTCATCGATACATCCGGCGGCATTCCGGGCGTCTGCGAGAGCCGCCACGACCTGCGGCTCATCACGCTCGGCGGTCGCCTTGTGGACTGCTACGTCCGCCGCCCCGCGAAAGACGGATACCTCTCGAACGTCGCCCAGGGCGGCTCGATCAAGCAAGTGCCGTTGGATGCGGTCCCCGAAGCGGCGAAGCAATTGGCCACGAAGATCGACGCCGCGTTCTCGAATTTCCCCGACCGCATCTACTCGGCGGACATGGGCCTCGACTCCGACGGCACGTGGAAGCTCATCGAACTGAATTCGCCACCCGGCCTGCCACAGCACGAAGAGGAAACCGGCACTCAACTCAAGATTCTCGCTGATTTTCTTTGGAACGCGGAAAAACCGAGCGATACAACGCTCCTGCCGCACGGTTGAGACTCACGCTCCGCGCTTCGCGAGCAGCATGCGCATGTACTGCGGCGCAACGTCCTTGAATTTCAGCGGAAGATCGTCCGGACCGATCGCGACCCTGCCAAGCGCCTGCAACCCCGCGGCCGACATGATCGCCGCTTCGTTCGCGTGGCCTAGGTTGTTCTTCAGCAACTCGCGGTCCATCAGCCATCCGCGCAGGTACGCGAGGTCTTTCGACATCGCGAAGGCCCTCGCATTGGACGTGTCAGTATGGCCGCGCATCACGCGGTACGTCGTTCGCCAGGCTTTCTGCAGGCACATGTCGTACGCGTCGGGATCGACGGACGACGCCTCCGGCAACGGGGACTCCGCCGACAGTTTCAGCGCGACCCTCATGCGGCGCTGCACCTGGTCGACGAACACGTCCGCGAACGAACCGCCGTTCTCCGCGACGTCGACCGCGAACACGTACAGCGTGCTCAGGTACATGTCGTGGCGGACTTCGCCGAAGTGCTTCTCCATGAAATCCCACTCGTAGCGCGTAGCAAGGCCTTCGTAGAGGGTTTCATCGTCGGTACGCAGCGCTCCGCCGGCGGCCTTGAAGAGACGCATGCCGTTCACGGCCTGGCGCGCGTGACCTTCGATCTCGTGGGCGACGAGCGCGCACAATTCTTTCGCGGTCATCGAGCCGTCGCGCATCGTCGGCACCACGACCACCGGCCCCATCGCGGATTTGTCGCGCACGTCGAGCGCGGTCGCACGCGCATCGAGCACGACGCGGAACCCGTCGCCCTTCACATCATCATCCGCGCGGAAGATACCGTATTGCTTCAACGCCCATGCGAAGGCATCCGCCTGTTCGCGCGGCGAGACCCGCAGCGTCGAGAGGTACTGCCTATCCGCGTCGCTGAGCTCACCCCGAACAGCATGAGGTTCGTTTGCGTGCGTGAGGCCGCGCTCGAACGTTTGCTTGGCGAACACCATGAGTGACGGATCTCCTCCCGGATACTTCGCTTCGCATCCGCGTTTCACGAGTGCGTCGTCCTTCGCCGCGATGCCCTGCGCGATGTCGCATGTCGCGAGATCATCGTCGATCTTTCCGAGCAGCGTGGCGCGCACCAAGCGATCGCGATTCGATCGCTTCGGCAACGCATTCGCACGCTTCCGCAGGATCTCGAGCAACACGCGGGCCGACGCAGCGTCGAAATGCTCGGCGGCGCCGTAACGGAAAACGGGCTGGTAGTCACTCCCCTGCCGGAACGCGGCCAAAAACTTTTCACGCTCCGCTTCGAAATTATCGGCGGTGTACAACTCGACCGGATTCCACATGCCCGTCAGCTCGGCCAATTCCGCGGCGATAGCAAACGCACCGACCGGCAAATCGCGCAAGACCGACGTAAGCTGCACACGGCGTTTATCGATCGTCAACGCCACCGTATCCGCATACAACGAGACTTCCGGCGAATGATATGGAGGTAAAACCATGAATAAACTATTATACAATATTTATGTTAATTTGACAACATTACAATGGCCCAAACGGGCTTGAACCCCTATTTCCGCGAAACTTTAAAATGCAGGCCGAAAGCGGGATATGGCCGTTTATGAGGCCCGGGAACTTCCACCCGCGCTTGCCGCAGGTCATTTGGTCCTCCGGGAACATCTCGAGGAACGTCGCACGTTTGCCTCCATAGAGCTGTGCGGAGGCGGTGACCGGGGCAAGGCCGAGCGAGAGAACGAGGCCGATGGCGACGAGGGTTTTCGTCATGAGTGTGTCGGTATACGACATCGCCTTTTCCGCAGCAAGCAATCCACTGCGATTCTTGACGGTACGGATTATCACTCTACAATACCGACTGCTAGTCCTCCCCCATTCCCCCATGGCTTCATCGCTTCCGAAGTTATCCGTCTCCATTGAACCGCTCGGTGACCGTGTGGTCGTCATGCCAATCGAAGCCGAGCAAGTCACGTCGTTCGGCATTATCATCCCCGACACGGCCAAAGGTGAAAAACCGCAACAAGGCGTCGTGCTGGCGCTCGGCACGGGCGGCATCGGCGAAGACAAAGTCGACCCGCGCGATTTCCTCAAAGTCGGCGACAAAGTTCTTTTCGGCAAATACGCCGGCGACGAAGTAAAACTGAAGGACAAGGACAATAAAGATGTCGAAGTGAAGATTTTGCACCTCGATGCGGTGCTGGGGTTGGTGAAATAACCCTATGGCATCCGCGGCCAAGAATGGCCGCTGCTAAAACCTTCACGACGAACTAATTACTAATTACTATCCCCTAACCCCTCGTCCTATGGCTAAGCAACTCCTCTACGGCGACCAAGCGCGACAGAAAGTCCTTCTCGGCGTGAGCAAACTCGCGGCCGCGGTGCGCGCCACAATGGGCCCCAAAGGCCGCAACGTCGTACTCGATAAGAAATACGGCGGACCGACCGTCACGAAAGACGGCGTCACCGTGGCGAAGGAAATCGACCTCGACGATCCGTTCGAGAACATGGGCGCGCAGCTCGTGAAGGAAGCCGCGACGAAGACGAACGATGCAGCCGGCGATGGCACGACGACCGCGACGGTCTTGGCGCACGCGATGATGGAAGAAGGCATGAAACACCTGAAGTCGGGCAGCAACCCGATCCTCATCAAGAAGGGCATGGAGATGGCGACGGCGGAGGTCACGAAATTCCTCGAGAAGTTCAAGAAGGACGTGACGAAGAAATCCGAGTACGCCGCGGTAGCCACGATTTCGGCCCAAGATAGC
>CAYGDM010000035.1:0-11632 GCA_964348685.1 uncultured Candidatus Peribacteria bacterium
TCTTTCTTCACTTCGGCGTAGCGATGGCCGATGAAACGCTTCGCGGAGAAAATCGTGTTCTTGGGGTTCGTGACGGCCTGGCGCTTCGCTGACACGCCGACGAGGACGTCCTTGTCGGTGAACGCGACCACGCTGGGCGTGGTGCGGGCCCCCTCGCTGTTGGGGATCACGACGGGTTCCCCGCCTTCCACGACGGAAACGCAGGAGTTGGTGGTGCCGAGGTCGATACCGATGATCTTTGACATAGAAAGTGTGGAAAAGTGGCTAGTTGAAAGGCAAAACTGCCGTTATCACTCGCTATTATAGAGTGCTAAATTCGCTTAGTCAACCGTCCCATCCGATGGAGACGTTTCGGACAGTTCCGCATCGAGAATATCCCCGCACACCGTCGCAAGTTCATCGTGCACGAATTCGAGAACAACGTCGCAATCCGGCAGGCAGCACGGTTCGTGCAGCATCGTTCCTTCGAGGTACATCATCATTTGCTGTTCGGCTTCTTGCTTCCCTTCCGGCGACTGAACGTATCGCGACGCAATATCGACGATCGTCATGGGATGGTCGACGTCGCCGTGCAATGCTTCCACGGTGCGTGAGATCGCCCAAGCCGCCACGTGCAATGCCATTCCGTCTTGGAGCGCCTCCATGCGCTCCTCCGTCCGATCAGGCGCGTCGTCGGATAGCAGAGAGAACATGAACGAATTTGTTTGAGTGAGAAGTATCCGGATCTGCCCCCTCCTCTCAAGTGACATTTTCCGCACACGCATCGCCTGACGCAGCCGGGAGTGAATAATGGCCAGAAAATCGTCGTCCGCCGCTTCGATGCGCCTCAACTCCGCTGCCATACGAAGCATCGAATAGGACTCATGGAACACTCCTAATGGCGTATATTCGGTATTTTCCATTTCGGGCAGCCTGCCAGACATTCGGGGGCAGTCAATCGTAAGTTTTCTGCTATGCTATGCGCCTATGTTCCTCGACGAGGCCAACATCGACGTGCGCGGCGGATCCGGTGGCAAAGGCTGTTTGGCCTGGCGCCGGGAGAAATACGTGGCGAAAGGCGGACCGAGCGGCGGCGACGGCGGGCTAGGCGGCCACGTGGTGCTCATGGCGAACTCGAATACCGACACCCTGAGCGACTTCGCTTCGCGCAAACGCTTCGAAGCCGATGCGGGCACGGCGGGCGGCGGCAACAACCGCGGAGGCAAAGACGGGGAAGATCTCGTGCTGTTCGTTCCGCCGGGCACCACCGTCACCGATAAAACCGAAGGCGTCGACGAACTCGTCGCCGACCTGCGCCATCACGGCGACACGGTCGTCATCGCGCGCGGCGGCCGCGGAGGGTTCGGCAACGCGCACTTCGCGACCTCCACGCGCCAGCGGCCCGACTTCGCGGAGCTCGGCGAACCGGGCGAACACCGCGCCATCAAGCTCGAACTGAAACTCGTCGCCGACGTCGGCATCATCGGGTACCCGAGCGTGGGCAAATCGACGCTCATTTCGGTCATCAGCGCCGCGCGTCCGAAAATCGCGGCGTATCACTTCACGACGCTCATCCCCAACCTCGGCGTCGTCGCGGTCGGCGATCGTGGGTACGTCGTAGCCGATGTACCAGGTCTTATCGAAGGCGCGAGCGAAGGCAAAGGCCTCGGCGACAAATTCTTGAAGCACATCGAACGCTGCGGCGTACTGGTGCACGTGCTCGATCTTTCCAGAGCGCTTCGCGAGGGCAACGAAGTCGACATCGACGCGCTCATCGCCGACTATCAGATGATCCGCAAAGAACTCGAGCTCTATTCGCCGGAACTCGGCAAAAAGCGCGAGCTCGTCGTACTCAACAAAATCGACCTCCTCGAAGACGCATCACACGTCGAGAAAGAGCTGAAGAAGAAAGGCATCGACCTCTTCCTCTCGATTTCGGCCGCCACGAAGAAGGGCACCGACGCGCTGACGAAGAAACTGCTCCCGATCGTCCTCGAGGAACGCGTGAAACGCGCGGCCTTGCAGGAAGAGGAAGAGCTGAACGCCGCCGAATTGCCCATCATCAAGCCGCACCTGCAATCGGCACGCATGGGCGCGTACCGCCTGGAAAAAACAGAGGCGGGCATCGTGATTCGCGGCAAGCGCCTGGAGCAGTTCACCGTCATGACGAACTTCGAAAACGGCGGTGCCGTGAACCGCTTCCGCGACGTTGCGGAGCGCACAGGCCTCATGCGCGCGATCAAGCGCGCGCGCAAAGACGAACCCGATCTGCCGGTCTTCATCGGGAAGATTAGAGTGGATGAGCACTTATAAAAAATACGCCGCTCCATGCGACGTATTTTTAGTAAGCCGAAGATTTAGTCTTCTCCGAACTCAGCGTTGTAACTTCCTTCTTTGTGCTTGGTCAGCTTGAATTTTCCGTCTGGCGATGTCCATTCACCTTTCTCGACGACGAGAATGTCATCTTCGACGAAATGCTCCATTGGAGCTCCATGCACACGAAGATCCTTCAATGCATTTACCAACGCTTCGTCCGTGGCTTCCATGCTATCGAGGTTACTCATAGAAGTATGGGGGAAGGAGTACGTCTGTACTATATCCCTCTATTCTAAAATGTCAACTTTATTGTACGTGGCTTCACGAACGCAAAGAAGCGAAGTGATGCCGACAGTTCTTGCTGCATGTGACCGCCGCGCCTTTTGCGATGCATGCGCCGCACATTGTGAACGGTGACTTGCAGTGTGCGCAGTTCATCGCCTCCGTTCCCGGATCGCCGCAGCTCGGGCAGAGCTTGTAGGTTTGCGACGGCTGCAAGCGTTGGTCGACCGCGACGCGGTGATCAAAGACGAAACACTCGCCTTTGAACTTCGCATCGGGAAATTGCTTGAGGTAACCAAGAATTCCTCCTTGGAGCTGGAAGACGTTGTCGTACCCCGCTTCCTTCATCGCGGTTACCGCTTTCTCGCAGCGGATGCCGCCGGTGCAGTAGAGCATCACTTTCTTTTCTTTCGGAATAACCGACGACTGCGCGAAATCCGTGAATTCCTGGAAATTTTTGATCGCGGGATCGATTGCGTTCTCAAACATGCCGATCGATGTTTCGTAGGTGTTACGCGTGTCGACGATAACGACGTCGTCTTCGTTCATCATCGCGTTCCATGCTTCGGGCGAGAGATGTGTGCCACCCTGCTTCGCGCTGCCGGGCATGTTGAGCGCGACGATTTCCTCGCGGATCTTCACGAGCCATCGCGGGAAGACGTACTCCCCCGCCGCACTGTCGTTCCATGTGACGTCTGCGAACGTTTCGCCAATCAGCGTGCGCCATTCCCCTATCGCATCCGGGCTGCCGCACACCGTTCCGTTGATGCCTTCTGTCGCGAGCAATACCAACCCGCGCATGTCATGAGTTTCGCCAAACGAAAATAACTGTTCGCGCAATTCGAGAACACGTTCTTCGCTCAGAGGCGCGAATGCGTAGAAGGCCAGAATGGTGACAGGTTGCTGCACGGAACAATTATACCTCTTCCATGCCACACGGTACGATGGATTCCTATGCATTCTTCCGCACGTTTCACCCTTCCATGCCTCTGCGTGCTCCTAGCGGCATGCACGACTCCCGTTGTCCAAACTGAGCCAATCACCCCATTGCCGCCACAAGAAGTAGAAATCGACTGGTCTGCGCATTCCGGCGCGTTGATTCGGGTGACGATGCGGAGCACGGCGGGCGTTCTGCTCGATGAAATCCCGGAGGAGCATCGTGAGAAGTTTGCGAACGATACGATGATCGCATTGTCGAGCATCGACGGAATCGAGCATCTTGCGAAGCCCCAGATCCGACTCACGAACATGCGATTGAATTTCCGCAATGGTTTTTACCCCAAAGGAACGAAGTGGCAGCTGCCGCTCCCGCCCGAGTCGCAGTGGGAAGTACTGTGGACGAATCTTCTCGAGCGGCGAACGATCGAAGGGCACGATTATGTGGCGCAAGACTATACGTTCGAGACGACGATCCTGACCGACGTTGCCTCGCCCGGTATCGCCGAGCCCGCGCTTGGGAACATCGGCGGCGTGTGGGAAGAGCCGTTCGTGTTTCCGATCGACCCGCATTTTATTTTCCAGCGGACGGGCTTCGCATGCATCAATGAAGCGCAGTTTCCACCCAACAGTTCTGATGCCGAAGAATCGGATCTCTTTTACGATCACGGCTGCAAGGTCGAAAGCCGACTCTCGAATACCGGCTGCCACCAGACCGAAATGCCGACGATGTCGTGCGTCGAGGCGCTGAAGAAACATGTCGGCACGGTGCGAACCGTCGTGCGTTTCGAGCGCCTGCCGTGGGATCCCGTTCTCGCGGAAAAAATCCGCACGGGCGAACCCACGAACATCAACGGGCCCGACCTGGAGCCCGATCACGAGGAATTCCGCAAGCATCGTTTCACGTACCGCTACATCCCGTCGAATTCGTGCACCATCGAAGAGCAGTGCGTCGGCGGACCGGGTTGGAGGAAGCTCCTCATGTTTCCGACCGCCGACCTCAATCGTGGTGTGAAACCGCTCGATATTGGCTTGGTCGATTACTTCCACAAAGAAGGAGGCACGACCCTCTCGGAGCACGGCATGTTCGAGCTGAGCGAATGCCACGGCCATTACCATTTCTCACACTACGGAACGTTCGCGCTTGAGGTTGAAGAAGCTCTCACGCGTAAAAATGGCTTCTGCATGCAGCCAACTGCACGCCGCTGGAACAATGAAGCGAGCCCGCTGCATCACCGATACGTCGATTGCATCGACCAAGGGGTCGCGCCGGGGTGGATCGACGAGTACAAAATGGGCCTCGAGTGCCAGTGGCTCGACGTCACGGGCGTCGCGGAGAAAACCGCGGAACTGTCGTTCATCACGAACCCCGACGGCATGCTCTGCGAAGGAACGTTACTACGCGATGAAAACGGCGAACAGTTGTTCGAGCCGACGGCATTCACCACGACGAAAGGAACACCCGTCGATCGCGCGCAGTGCGACTTCGCTCCCGGTTGGCGCGACAATAATGGCGACGCGTACGACGTGACGATTCCTCAGGCAGGTGAAAGTTACGTGACGAGCGCGTGCGCAGAAGGTGTTTCGGGCGAACTGCGCAACTGCGGCTTCAAGAATCAAAAAAGGCTGACGGAATGCGTGCCTGGAAAAACCGTGCAGCTCTCCTGCAGAGCGTCTGGTGCGTCGCCGCAGGTCCTCCGCGTGTGCGAAGGCAGCCGTGCGCTCGGTCACGGAATCCCCTGCACGTACAACGACGCTCTCGCTTCGGCGATCGCCGACGATGTCGCGGAATTCTCGTTCACCTGCCCCGCGGCCCGCGATGCCGTGGAAACGGGCGGCACTTTCTCGTATATGACCGCACCCCTCTTTGCCGGCGATATGCCCGGAGAGGTCGTCTGTACGGTGAAGTAGCCCTTTCAAGGGGTGGATTTCCGGTTTGGATTCCGTACAATGCACGGGCTGGCCCGGTAGCTCAGTTGGTAGAGCACTCCCCTGAAGAGGGAGGTGTCACCAGTTCGAATCTGGTCTGGGCCACCATTCGACTCGTCCGCTTCGGCGGACTCGCTCACCGTTCGACCTCGAGCTCACGGTCGAGAGGTGGTAAACCACATGGGGCTGTAGCTCAGTTGCCGACGAGCGCTCGCCGCGAGTCGATAAAATACGTCGCTCGATCCCCGCCGTTAACATCATCACGGATACCGTTTGGGGCTGTAGCTCAGTTGGTAGAGCGCTACATTCGCATTGTAGAGGTCGAGAGTTCGAATCTCTTCAGCTCCACCATTCTATTTCCTTTGCATCCTCGCGATATTCACCAGCGACAGCACCGCGAACAACGTATTGAGCCCCACGAAGATCCAATCACTCATAAGGAAGGAAAACACCGCGATGACGACGCTGCCGATCATGAGCGCCACCTCGCGCTTTAAAGTGCCCGTATCCATCGCGAAGCCGATGCCGAGCAATGCGAGCCCTACGACGAACAACGCCGTGCTGTAGCCTTCGAAGAGCGAAAGTGACCACAACACGAGCGCGAATCCGGTGATCGCCAAGAGCGGCGTGTCGTACGCATCGCGGATTTTTAGGAGCATCGACACGGTCGAGATCGCGACGAAAATTTGCAGGATCAAGAAGAAGACCGGGCCTCCCGCCAGGTACCCGAGGAGCGCGTACGCGAACATGCATGTGTTTCCTGCAGCGAAGAGTATGTTTTTGGTTTTCTGCGTTGGCGTCGCGACGCCGATAATAAGAAGAAGCGAACCGAGAAGTCCGATGATGAAGCGTAGATCCATTACGATATCCTACACCTCGTCGTCAGAAATATTATTTTTTATACCTGGCCAACGCCCTGAAATGGGCGGCCATTTCATTGCACGCATCCTCGCTGGTTCCGGCATCGGTCGCGAGCACGCCATAACATTCGAATAGAACCGCACATCGTTCGAGCCCGCCTGGCTTGAGGGCTGTGGAATAGAATTGTGTCAGTGTTTCGAGCGACGGATAGGAATCCAAAAACGTCGTGAGCTGCTGTACCGTTTTTTCGTCGAGTGTCGAAAGCGGCTCGTTGCGGTACAGATACACGAGGAATCCCCTCATCGCCTGAAGTTTTTCTGCACACAGCTTCGCCGCATTCGCGTGCTCGACCGTGATGCCCTTGTTCAATGCGAAGCTCGTCATCCACTGCATCGTTTCGATACCGTACGCGATGTTCGCCGCCACGCCGCTGCGCGCTGGATCATCACGCGCTTCGGCGACCATCTCCACGAGGTCGGGGTCTTTGTGCTGCGCCCACGCCAACGGATCTCTGTTGAAGTAACTACTCATAGATGATGGTGACACACATTCCCCTTCCCACTCGCTTCTGTAAAGACCGACCGTAAGAAATACCGACTACGGGCGTCATAGTGGCATTCCTCCTCATCATGCCACGCGCGAAGAAACAGCCAACGAAGCGTCCTCTTTTCCGGATATTTGCAAATATTAAGAAATATGCTATAATAAACGCGATGACACACACAAAAATACTCGCGGTTCTCGGTATCGTCGGCACGCTCGGTTCGGGCGGAGCCTTCTTCGCTCATGCCAGCGCGAAAGCGAGCATCGCGGATAAGCCGGTACTCGTGCAGCACGACTCGCTGACGCGCACGGCCGAGCGCTTGCAGGTGCGCATAGAACGCCGCTTCAACCAGAGCCCCACCCTCTCCGCACTCCGCGACGCGCTTGAAGTTCGCCGCGCGATGTTCACGCGCACCATCACCATTGCATTCCAGGATGAAACAACCGGCGCCGACGTGTCGCAATGGAGTGTCTCCCTGAGCCGCTACCCCGAGTGGATGGCGTTCTCGTTACAGGGATCAACACCGCGCTTCACGATCGACGAACGCGCCATCGCCGCCCACATCGCGACGACCGCACCGGACGGACTCAGCACGCCGTCGTTCGCGACGGTGACCGAAACGAAAGCCGAAGGTAAAATCGTCCGCGCGACGATCGACGGCTCCGTCGCCGATGGCCAAATCTACAAGAACAGCGACGTCGCGAACGCGATCGTCGATGCATTCAAGCGCAACGAACAACTCGCGATCGTCTCCGTGCAAGACGTGCGCGGCGCCGTGCTGTACGACGACGGCACCCAGACGTTCGTGCTCCATGAGCTTGGCGTCGGCCGCTCCGAATTCGCGTCGTCTCCGTGGGGCCGCAAGCAGAACGTCCGCAAGGCGATGAACGAAAAAGCAAACGGCGTCGTAATCCCGCAGGGCTCGGTCTTCTCGTACAACGACACCCTCGGTGGTCCCATCACCTACAGCCGCGGTTGGTACGACTCGCTCATCATCGTGAACGGAAAAGACCTCGAGCCCGCCCCGGGCGGCGGCATCTGCCAGAGCGCCACGACGGTCTACCGCGCCGCGATGGCAGCCGGACTCCCGATCGTGAAGCGCAAGAGTCACAGCCTGTACGTGACGTACTACAAGCAGTACGGCGTGGGCATGGACGCGACGGTCTTCCCCGGCAAGCAGGACATGACGTTCGAGAACGACACGCAGGGCCCGCTCGTGCTGCTCGGCATGACGGACGCCGCCGACAACGCCTACTCGACCATCTACGGCATCGACGACGGCCGCCAGGTCGCCCTCGACGGCCCATACTTCGGCTACACGCATACGGAACCGGTCCTGGGCAGGAAGCTCACGAGCCGTGAGGTTGCGTGGGTGCAGCGCGTGATCATGCCCGACGGCACGGTGCGCGAGCAGCTCCAGGTGGCGCAGTACTCGGGCCTCCCCAAGTCCGTCGCGCTCGAATTCACGCCCCAGATGCACGGCGCCGCGGATCTCGTGGCGGACGTGCGCTAACTTCTTTGAATCAAGAAGAGCCCTAGAAATAGGGCTTTTTCATGCATTGCCACATTCAATTTCTATGCTACGGTAGTACCAGCATTCCGATTGTCGGAGTGCATGGTTTCACCACGGAGAAGAACCATGTTGGAAAAGTTGATCGTTGTCAGAAACGGAATGATCGGAAACGTGAAAGCGTTCGAGTATGCGCGGAAGTGCCTCACAACGGAGAAGATCGAGGCTCCATTGCGCATGATCGCGTCGCAGGAAGAACATGCGCAAGTTTTCGCACAAAACCTAGCGAAAAGTTTGCCCGTGCAGTCTCTGCAATACGACGACCTGTTGCGCACCGACGCACACGGAACGAAAAACAAGAGCCAATTGCTCGATCTTGCCGGCCTCGAGCAGCTCGTGGATGGCCACGCGAACGACGTCAAAACGCTTCTGCTCGTGGCGCATCGTGAGATCGTGAAGGCATTTCCTCCTCATTTTCAAAGCTGGAAGTTCCGTAAAAACGTCGCCGAAGCGGATCATGACGAAGGCTGCGGCGTGATCATCTATCTCGCCGATCGCACGTCGTACCGCTTCTAGCTCCAACGGGGTCGTGTCGAAACCATCTTCCGCAGCGCCCACCGGCGCTGCGGTCTTTTTGATGTACGAAGACAAAAACTTGACATACGCGATGGAAAGAAGAAAAGTGTTCTTAGTTCCTTCAGCGTACGTCTTCAGAGCTGCTGCATGAGCTCTGCCAAGACACAATGCTCGGCAGTAACGGAGATACCCATTTCTGGGAAGTCGTGGAGCCTTTGAGCTTCATTCGCTTCTGCGCATGTGCGCAGTGTCGCCCGAATAAACCAAGCTAGGAACGCTGAAGCGTGACTGACCCGGATGCGCCCTCGTGGTGCCTCCGGGTTTTTTTGGCGTCATTTTGCGCTATGGACAGTATTTGACTGACGGCACGAACATCGTACGATGTTCGCAGATCCTTTGGTTCGTGCAGGCCCGGACGGCCCGCAAGCACGACACTCCTCCGCGCACCCGTGTAACTCCGCGGGAAACGCTTTGATGCTTGATGGCATCAACGGAGAGTGCACTTCACCCCACTGTTCATGTGCGGTGCCAAAACGATCTGAGCCTGGAGTGTTCGCAAACATTCCAGGCTTTTTTAGAGCGTCCACGCATTGCGTAGGTCGATTGCGGGTGCTGTAATGATCGGCCGGTTCGACGTTCGAACCGGAGGACACACGTTAGAATGAAAGGATTATCACGTGAAGTATTTGTTCATTGCAACGCCCGGAGACACGCAGAAAGGCGCACCGAAACAGCAAATGTCGCGGCTGCTGAAAAGAGTCCGCGAACTCGGTTGTGCGAGTACGCTGATTCTCACCGGTACGTCCGATCATGAAAAACAGTGCGGCGCCGCGTTGGGAGAACTTCTCTCGGCATCGGCCGAACCGACCGACGCATTGACCGCACGTTCCCTGGACCTCGGGGTCATCACGATGCTGCTGCGTTCGAATGGCGAACGCGCCGACGTGATCGTCATCATCGCCCACTGCTTCGTCGCCGAGTACTACCCGCCTATCTACGGCAAGGAATTCCTCGGGGGAAAGGCTCTGAGAGGCAAAGAAAGAATGGTGAACGGCCAAGCGCTGCTCATCTCGAACGAGGCACCGTCAGTCGAGTGGATCTGCACCGACCACTAGGACGCCACGTTCCCTACCACCCGCGACGCGAGTCGCGGGGGTTTTCTCTATACTGCATCCATGCAGCAGGTCATCGTCATCACCGGCCCTTGCGGAGCAGGCAAAACGACGGTCGCGGAGATCGTGGCGAAGAAACTGGGGGCGGCACTCCTGAAAGCCGATGACGTGACCGAAGAATTGTTTCCGGGATTGAAAACCATCTACAAGCATCCCGAGAAAATGCAGGAGCTCAAAGACGAAGTTATTCGTCGCGCGAAGGATCTTCACGACGCAGGCACAACCGTCGTCATCGATTTCGTCGTGCTCGGCGAATACATCAACGTCTTCAAAGAAACCTTCGGCGACGATCTCGTGTTCCGCGCGCTCCTTCCTCGCATGGAGATGGCCATCGAACGGGATGCCGCGCGCGCGTCGTGGACGGTCGGAAAGAAACACATCGAAGAACTGTACGGTTTTTTCCATCGAGACGAACCGTTGATCGGAAAAGAAAACATCATCGATAACAGCGATGAAACGGCAGAGGAGACGGCGGCGCGGATCCTTGCCGCAGTCTGATCTACGCACATAGCAAAAGCGCCCTATCCTTGCGGACGGGGCACTCGTGATTGCCTTTCGGCGTTTTCCCTTACAAGAGTTGAAGGGGGCTAATGGACGGGAACTTATAGGTACCTTTCTCGAGACCCTCGATCAGGCGCTGGATTTTGACGTTCTCCTTTTCGGTTTCCTCGGGGGAACGCGCAGACGGAAGTGCCATACCTTTCTTGAACGCCTCCAACGCTTCCGTGTGTTTGCCGTCTCCGGCAAGCGTGTGCGCATACAACAGCATTTCGCCGCGCATGAGACCGCTGGGACGACTGTGCACGATTCTTTCCATCAAGAGCTGCGCGCGCTTCATGTCCAGCACGCCTTCGACCGGCGTAAGCGAGAAGTACTGCGCACCCACCTGCAAGACGTACGGTTCGTTCGGAAAGTCCTCGAGCAAGCGCTCCACTTCTTCCGTCGCGTCGTCGTACCGCTTCATGTGCGAGAACGCGAAGATGGCCTTGGTGTAGTACATGTTCGCGGCGTATTCCTTGGGCTGGATACGACGAACTTCTGCCAGATCGGTTCTCGCTGCGTCGAAGTCGCGGCCCAAGACGTTCGTGTACGCGCGGATCGCGTAGCCCGCGGCCGGAACGCCGGGCGGAGGCTCTTTGATCAACTCTTCCGCATCCTTCCGCAGCACTTCGAGATTCTCTCCGCCGATCGGGCCCTTGATGGCCGCGATGGCTTCCTTCTTCGCTTGATCACTGTACGTCTCGTTCATCGCGGCGATCTTGTCGCGCTCCGTGGCGAGATTCCAATTGAAATAGTACAAAATCCCGAATGCCAAGGGACAGAACACGCACAACAACCAGACGCACAGAGAGAGTCGTTTCTTCTCGCGAAGCAACGTTTCGTTCTGTCGCTGAAGCTCCTCATACGTGGGAACCGGTGCGTCTTTCGACGCGGTACTGCTACTAGTCATCAGCAAACCCTTTCAAATCCGTGGTGGAAAAAAGCAGAAACAACCTTTATGAATATAGTATATTATTAGAATAAGTC
>CAYGDM010000036.1:0-11352 GCA_964348685.1 uncultured Candidatus Peribacteria bacterium
GAGCCGAGGATCGTCGCCGCTTCGGCAGAAGAATGCGTAATGAAGTCATCTTTCTTCGGATCGTCCTCGGGATTATCGATGCCGTGCTGACGCCGGAGAAGGAACTTTACGTCCGCGAACGCAAGATCGAACGAATCGGTCGCGAGCATGGTGATCTGGTTCAAATATTTCTGGCCAGACGTTTGGCGCGCTTTCGTAAACGGCACGTAAATGCGATCGTCGGCATTCTGGAAGAACTGCGAACCCAGGGCTTTCGTGACGCCGATGACAGCATAGTGATTTTCGCCGATCTTGATGCGCTTGCCGATCGGATCCTGCTGCCCAAACAATTTCTCGTACGCGTCCGGCCCGAGGACGGCGACCGACGCGGCCGCGTCATTGTCTTCCTGCGTGATGAGGCGCCCCTGGGCGGCGACGATCGTCTGATTTTCGAAGAACTGCGTGGTTACACCCATGACTTGAGGAGATGCTTCTTCACGGCCGTAACTCACGCGGCCAGCGACGAAGATAAGTGGGGCGATGCTCTCGATGGACGAGAGTTTCTCGAGTTCGTTCAGATCATCGAATGTAAGACTATCGAAACCCGCCATGATTTGACCTGCACCGCCTTCCTCGCGCCCCGGGAAAATGACCATGCTCTTCGGGCCGAGGCTGCTGATCTGGCTGAGGATCACGCCGGTCATGCTCTGACCGACGGAGCTCATGAGCACGACCGCGCCGACACCGATGATGATGCCAAGCATCGTCAGGAGCGATCGCGTCGGGTTGCCCGACACTCCCCTTGCTGCGGCGGTGAGGGTATCGGCGATCTTCATGGACTATTTGAGTGTATTAGCTTCTTTTTCAGTGGCGATGATGCGCTTGAACTCGCGCGAGTCGGATTCGATCCGCCCGTCACGGATATGAATGATACGTTCGGCGTGTTCGGCCGTCGTGCGTTCATGCGTCACAAGAATAATCGTGTGACCGTCTTTGTGCAGCTTCTGGAGAGCTTCCATGACGGCAACACCCGACGTGGAGTCGAGGTTGCCCGTCGGTTCATCGGCGAAAATGACATCAGGATCCGTCACAAGCGCACGAGCGATTGCCACGCGCTGTTTCTGACCACCGGAGAGCTGGCTCGTGAGGTAATCTTTACGATACGTCAGACCAACGGTTTCAATGGCTTCCAGAGCGCGCTTTTGGCGTTCTTTGGCTGGAATCGTCGGGTGGTACAAAAGCGGCAGCAGCACGTTCTGCAAGACCGTCGTGCGCGGCAGCAGGTTGAACGCCTGGAACACGAAGCTCACGCGGGTGGCACGGATCTTCGCGAGTTCATCGTCATTGAACGCGAGTGTCGGCTCACCCTGGAAGAGATATTCGCCCGTCGTCTGACTGTCGAGGAACCCGATGATGTGCATGAGGGTCGACTTGCCGGAGCCGGACGGGCCCATGATCGCGACGAACTCCCCTTTCCTGATATCCAAATTAATGTCGAAGAGCACGGGCGTCACGACGCCGTCGTTGTCGTACGACTTCGTAAGCTTCTGGAGCGAGATGAGTGGTGCGTCGTGCTGCATATGGAGGTGCGGTTACTCTTTGACGAGGACGACGACTGTTTCCCCTTCATCGACGCCGAGCACTTCGACCGTACTCGCTTCCCCTTCCATACCCGTCTGGACATCGCGCTCCTCGATCGTGCCGTCATCCTTGAGAATGCGGACGTATTCGCCGCCGTCGTCGTCGTTTTCCAGAACCGCGCGGATCGGCACGTAGATGACATCCGTGCTGAAACCCGTGATGATCATCGCGTCGCCGGTCATACCGAGCTTCACGCGCTGGCTTTCTTTCAGGTCGAGGAAATCGAGGCGGACGCGGTACTTCGAGACGCCGTCTCGGTCGGTGGAAGACGCATCGATCTGGCTCGTTTTGAGGGTAAAGAACTCGCCGGGGAAAGCGTCGAGCTTCACCGAACCGCTCTGGCTCATTTGGATCTTCGGGATGTCGATCTCGGACACGTACATTTCGATGCGGTACGGCGCGTCGCCAAGCATCGTGATGGCCGAACCGGAGGGTGTGAATTCACCGACCTTGATCGGAACCTTCGTCACGGTGCCCGCGACGGGAGCGACGATCATCGTATTGGCGAAATCAGCACTGGAACGCGCGAGTGCGGCGCGGTACTGGTTAAGCACGGCGCGTGCGGATGCGATATCGGTCTCTCGCGGCGGAGCTTTCTTCAGCGCGAGCTGGGCTTCGGAAATGCGGAGCGACGCTTCGTACGTTCCGATATCCGCGATGGCCTTGTCGCGCGCGCCCTTGGAAGACGAGAGCGACGCTTCTTGCGTGGCGATCTGCGAGGCATAACTTGCGCCCGCATCGCGGAGCGACTTCGTTTCGGAGGCGAGGCTGTTCAACGCGGACTGCAGGCTGTCGCGCTCCGCGATGAGCTGTATCTTGTATGTTTCGCGCGCAGAGTTCGTAAACGAGCTCGATTCCGGAACGGAGCTCACGAATGAAAACGCCCGACTTGCGACGTTCCACGCGCTCGTGACGGCGAGTGTTCCGGCATCGACCGCGGCGAGCGTCTGGCTCGGGGTCATTGCTGCGGCTGCGGCTGCATACGTGGACGTGATGTCCGTGCGCGTGCGGCCGATCGCGGACCTGATGTCATCATATTCCCCGGCATCGCTCTTGATGACGGCGTCAAGGAGGTCGTTATTGTTGAATACATCATCGATCGTGGAGAGCGAGTTCTGCGCGGTCGTGAGTTTCTGGGTCACGGCCGCGTTCACGGTCGACACATACCCCGCGAGGCTGACGTCGATTTCGGTGCGAAGCGTCTGGAGCTGGGCCTCCGCGGTAAGAACTGCTGTTTCGGCTGTGCGAAGCGACTCTTTGGCCGCATCGAGCGACGCGCGCTTGTTTGCTACTTCGGCTTCGGTCACGGCCACGTCTTCGACGCGGGCGCCCGCTTCCATTTCACGCAGATCGGCTTCGGCCTGGGCGACGCGCGCCTGAGCGGATGCGATGTCCGCTCCGAGTCCGCCCGCGCGCAGTTGCGCGAGTTTCTGGCCGGCACGTACGACATCTCCTTCTTTCACATATACATTCGACACGATGCCGGAAATACCGAATTGCAGGTTAAGATCGCGCTCGGACGTGACGGTACCGACAGCTTCGACCGTCTGGCGGAGATCTCCTCGCTTCGCCACGTCCGTTATGTATTCGGGCTGCGTGGGACTCAACGCGAACCAAACAACCCCCAGGATCGGCAGCGCAATGGCAACGGTGACGATCGTCGCAATCTTGTGTCGCCAGAGATATCCGGGAACTCTGCGCAGTGCGGCGATGATGCGTAAGACGGTGTTCATAGGTGGGGCGGGAAGTGCGGGATGTTAGCGAGAAGGAATGCCGCGAGCGAGCGCTTCCTTGAGATTCTGCAGCACGCGTTCAAGCTGTTCCTGATCGTTCGGTTGGAGGAGGGAGAAGAGGTCATGCATGACCTCGGAATGCTCTTTCATCGCGCGTTCGAGTGCGACGCGGCCTTCGGGCAAGAGCGACAAATGCACGAGTTTACGGTTCTTCTCGTCGGCGCTGCGGGCAACGAGCCGCAGTTTCACGAGACGGTCGACAAACGACGTCGCGGATGGCGAAGAAATATGCAGATGATCGGCGAATTCCTTCATCGTGATATTCGGATGATCGGCGATGACGACCATACCGTGCATCTGCATCGGGTTCATGCACGAAGCATCGTCATGTTTGCCTTTCACCATTTTCCGACGAAGCAGACGGCTGATTTCCATCCAGAGCTGGATGATCCTGGCCGGCGTATCACGGGAAGGTGTCATATAATTGTTAGATACATTAATTATACGTCCCTCAAAATTGTACGTCAATACATAAGTTACTTTTAGCAATGCCCCGCTTTAGAGCGGTGAAAATGGCTATGGGACGGAGCGAAGTGGGCGTATACTGCCGACCGATGGCCCGACGCCGAAAGAAAGCATCCACCAAACGAAAACGAACCGCCGCGACCCTGGAACCGGGGACGCGGAGGATGATCGGCGGCATCGTGCAGGTCGCCGTAAGCGCGCTTCTTCTTTTGGCGTTATTCGACGCGGCGGGACCGACGGGGCTCACGATCAAGACCGGCCTGCAGTTCGTGTTCGGCGCGTGGGGCATCTTTTTCGCTATCGCATTGCTTGGCTCCGGCATCATGCAGGCCTCCGGCGAACGCTTCCTCGACCTCAAACGATCTGCCGGCCTCCTCCTCTGCCTCCTCACGTTCCTCGGCCTCACGCACATGAGCGCGGAGCTGAGCGAAATGGCCAGGCGATCGCCGGAACTCGGCGGAGCGCTCGGATTCATGGTCAGCCTCCCGTTCAAGCTCTACCTGAGCGACATGGCGGGCTACATCCTTCTTTCCGCGTTGTTCCTCATCGGCATCTTTCTCGTCTTCGAACCCGATCTCGGCGCAATGATCAGACTGCTCTCGAGCAAGCAACCGTTGACGATGAAACAGATCAAAGCCGAACGCAAAGCAGCAAAGCAAGAACACGATGAAAATGATGAGGATGAGGAGGAGGAAGAGGACGGAGAGACCGACGAAGACGATGAAGATCTTGTGGAAGAGGACGGCGAAGCACCCGAACTGAACATCGTGCGCCCTGCCTTCGCCAACGCGAAGCAGAAACGCGGCATAGGCATGGTGGAAAAACCGAAGGCGCGCCCACTGCGCAAAGACGTCATGGAGATGAAAGACACGCGCTTCGAAGAGTGGACGTTCCCGGGCCTGGACCTGCTCGAAGCAGCGGAGAGCGAACTGAAAGTGAATGACGAGGAACTCCGCAAGCAGGCAAAACTGATAGAAGACAAACTCGCCGAGTTCGACATCGACGTCGTGGTGAAGGACGCGCGCCCGGGCCCGACCGTCACGCAATTCACCGTCAAACCTGCGGAGGGGGTCAAACTCAGCAAGATCGCCAGCCTGAAAGACGATCTATCGCTCGCGCTGGCAGCCCAAAGCCTGCGCATAGAAGCCCCGATCCCGGGCAAAGACTTGGTGGGCATCGAGATGCCGAACTCGGAACGCACGATGGTCCGCCTGCGCGAGATCCTCGAGAGCCCCGCCTTCAACGACAGCGAATCGACCCTCACCTTCCCGCTCGGCCGCGATGTCTCGGGAGAATCGGTGGTCGCGGCGCTCGACGAGATGCCTCACTTGCTCATCGCCGGCGCGACCGGCTCGGGCAAGTCCGTCTCCATGAACGTCTTCCTCACGGCGCTGCTCTACCAAAACGCGCCGCATGAACTGAAGTTCATCCTCATCGACCCGAAGCGCGTCGAGCTCATGCCCTACAACGGCATCCCCCACCTACTCACTCCCGTCATCACCGAGGCCGAGAAAGCCCTGCAAGCCCTGCGCTGGGCCGTCGCGGAGATGGGCCGCCGCCTGCACAGGTTCTCGGACATGGGCGTGCGCAACATCGCCGAATACAACGAGAAGCAGCAGGACGAAGCTCTTCTCCTTCCGCGCATCGTCATCGTGGTCGACGAACTCGCCGACCTCATGATGCGCCAGTTCCGCCGCGACACGGAAACGATGATCGTCCGCATCGCCCAGATGGCGCGCGCCACAGGCATGCACCTCATCATCGCCACGCAGCGCCCGTCGGTCGACGTCATCACCGGCCTCATCAAGGCCAACATCCCGACGCGCATCGCGTTCCGCACCGTAAGCTCGGTCGACAGCCGCACGATCCTCGATGCGATCGGCTCCGAAGACCTCCTCGGTAAAGGCGACATGTTGTACATGACGGCTTCGACGGCGAAGCCCGTGCGCATCCAGGGCATCTACGTGAACACGAAGGAAGTCGAGCGCGTGATCAACGCGGTGAAGATCGCCGGCGGCGGACGCATCACGGAACAAATCGGTTTGGCCGAAGACGACGAAAACACGCCGGGCGACGAATCGGAGATGCGACCGGGCGGCGGGGGTGGATCGCTCGCGATGCCGAACCCGTACCAGAGCATCGACCTCAACGCCGACGACAACGGCGGCGACGACCTCTTCTTCGACGCCGTGCGCGTCGTGACCGCGAGCGGTAAGGCGTCGGCCAGCTTGCTCCAGCGCCAGCTGAAAGTCGGTTACGCCCGCGCCGCGCGCCTCCTCGATATTATGGAAGAAAAGGGCCTCGTGGGCCCGGCCGACGGCGCCAAGCCCCGCAGGGTCTACGCCGCTCCTGATGCGAACGCGAAGCCCAACGGCGATCGGTACGACATGTGAAAAAAATAATATTGCGTTCGAGAAACGAGGTACTACACTTCGCTTTCTCATGAAACGCGGAGAACCTCCCGGTTGGGACAACGATCGGCTGCTACACACGACCCCCGACCTCATCACACAGGATCAACCGTCCACCGATCGCTATGAAGAGTGGCGCACGGTTTCGTTCCCGTCGCGCGGAGAGGCAACAAGTCCATTTCTGAAGCTGCTCGACAATCGCTGCGAGGAAATCGCAAGCCTCATCCGCACCTTCCCCGGCATGAGGGCTCGAACAACATTCGATGTCTCGCAGCGCCCTGAAATGCCCCAGGATAAGAATATCGCGCGTTTCGGCGTGACCTTCCGTATGCATCTTCGAGGGCAAACGGAATTGCAGAAACTGGCGATCGCCATCCTGATCGACGGCAAGCTGGCATCCCTCGCAGGCGCCTATCGCGGAAAATTCCGACGTGCCGTTGCCATCGATCCCATCGACGATACGGACGCGGTTCCAGCATTGCCTGCAAGAGCGGATTCTGACGATACGGCGCTCGAAGAAACTGTAGAATTGGCCCACCATGAAACTCCTCCTCGGAACGACCAACGCAGGGAAAGTGATAGAAATGTCGTCAGCGTTGACCATATTTGATCTCGAAATCGTCACGCCAAAGGACCTCGGAATCGAGGGCGAGCCCGATGAGTCGTTTCCGACGCTCCAAGAAAACGCCATCTCGAAGGCGCGCTTTTATTGTCAGAAATCCGGCGGCATTCCCACGCTCGCGGAAGACACGGGCTTGTTCATCGATGCACTGCAAGGCGAGCTCGGCGTCATGACGCGGCGATGGGGCGCGGGGCCGACGGCGACGGACGACGAGTGGCTGGATTATTTCGTGCAGAGAATGAGGCTCGAAGAAAACCGCGACGCGAAATTTATGTGCGTAATGGCGTACATCGACGAGGATGGTAACGCATCGATATTCGAGGGTGTTTGTGCGGGCAGTATTACGCGCGAAGCATCGTGTACGCGTCTGCCGAACTTGCCGTTATCGAGCGTATTCCTGCCGGAAGGCTTTGACCGCGTCTTTGCAGATCTCACGCACGACGAGAAAAACGCGATCAGCCACCGCGGGCGCGCGCTTCAGAATTTCATCGAATCAACGCGACAATCCGCGCTTATTCCACCTCTTTGAGCGGCGTGAAATCGAGCGCGATAATCTTCGCCCACACCTTTCGGATGAGATCTTCGAGCACACGGACGTCGTCCTGGGTCACTTCGACGTCGATCGTCGCGGGTTCGTCGTTGTCGGAACCGAGGAAATCAAAGGTGAAGAGCACGGCATCGTGCGCGAACCCTGCCGCGCGGTCGGCGAGGATTTTGTAAAACACAAGCTGATGCAGGAGCGACTCTTCGGAACGGACGGCTTCCACCGTGCGCTTGGGCGCGCCCGTTTTGTAATCGAGGATACGGCAGCGACGACCGTCCAATTCGAAGAGATCGATACGGTCGACTTTGCCCGTCAGCGGAATGCCGAGGAGTAGCGGATCCACGGGATCGGGCAGCATCGCTTTGAGCGTCTTCTCGGCGGAGTACACGATGGGCGGAATGGGGTGCCTGGCGGCGTAACGCTCAAGCACGATGATGCCGACGCGTCGGTAGTGCTCCATCTCGCGGCTCGTGAGAATCTCTTTGGAATCGAGATGTTTTTCGAATGCGGCGATGAGATCGCGATCAGTGAACTCCTCCCTGTTTTTCCATGCCAGGTTCTGCGTCTCGAGCGCGCTGTGGACGGCCGAACCATACGCTTGGTGCGCAACCTTGGACCGGGGCATGAGGAGCAGATGATTCCACAGAAAATCCTGCGGATCGTTCAAAAACGCCGTCAGCGCGGTCACGGACAATTCGAACGATTCCAGGCGCTTGCGCAGATACGCTTCGAACGCCTCATCGATGTCGAGCGTCGACCCGGCGACGGTGAGGATCGGGCTAAGCCCCGCGCCAGCCTCCTTCGATTCGTCGAGCGTCGCGCCCGCATCGGCGATGAACGCGCTCGGCACGGCGTCTTTCAATTCCGCGCCGCCGCGCGTCACCTCGGGGAACGTGAGCACCAAGTCGCGTTTCGCACGCGTCATGGCGACGAAGAAGAGCCTTCGCTCGTCTTCCATGTCGGCGATTTTGTCGTCTTCCACGTCGGTGTTGAAAAGCAAATGGTCGGGCAACGATACGCCGACCTGCTTGCGGCGGTTTCCCCAATGCTTGTCGCGCACGTCGCTCACGATCACGAGCTTGAACTCCAGGCCTTTGGAACCGTGCGCCGTCCGCAGTTCCACGCCGTCGGATGTCAAATGCGGCACGTCGTACTGCAGTGTGAGTGTTTTCTCGCCGAGGTACTGGTCGATGTCGGCAAGCAATCCTTCAAGCGACGCCCCGATGTTTTCAAGGGCCCTGGCCTTCACGAAATCGAAAAACGACTGCAGCGCGGCCAAGCCCCGAGGATCAGCGACAGCGTCTTCCGGCAGGGGCAGGAGGCGCGCATGGCGAATCGCCGTTTCGACGAGTTCCGTCAGCGTCATCGCGCCGCTCTCGAGGTGCAACGTTTCGAGGCGCAAGAATGCGTCCTTCACCGCAGCGGGCAACGTGTCGATGTTCCGATGCATGTGGGATCGGAGTGAGTCCCCTCGCTCCCCTTTTTCGCGCCGCGGTCCGGCGTCGTCGCGATGCGCCACGAATACCGCGCCAAGATCGGCGGGATGACAGCCCATGACGCGCAGCGCGGTGCAAAGCAGATCGTTCGCATCGATCGTCAGGACGGCGCGCAGCACGGCCAGCAGGCGTTGCACGGACGGCGCAGCCAGCAAGTCCTGCTTCGCTCCCACGACCGCGGGGATGCCCGCGACCGCGAGCACGTCGGCGAGTTCCGTCACGTTCCCGTTCGTGCGGCAGAGCACGGCCATATGTTTCCAGGGTGTGCCGGCATCGTGCGCCTTCGTTAGGATGTCGACGACTCCCGCACGTTCGAGCGAGGTGTCCGCGAAGCGGAGAAAACGAGGCTTGGAGCCGGCGATACCGGAGGCTGAAACAAGGTCTTTCGAGATATTTTCAATCGTCGCGAGGCGCTCCGCATTACGCTCGATGACGGCGGACGCGGCGGCGAGGACTGGCTGTGTCGAGCGGTAATTGCGCGTAAGGGCGACGCGTTGGGCGCCCGGATACTTCTTCGTGAAGGCGAGCATGTTCGCGATGCTCGCTCCCTGGAAGCGGTAGATGGCCTGATCGTCGTCACCGACGACGAAGATGTTCGGCGCCTGGTCGGCGTTCACGTACGTCGTGAGCACTTCCAACAACGCGTGCTGCGAGCCGTTCAAGTCCTGGAATTCATCGACGAGGACGTACTGATACCGCTCCTGGATCGGCTCGAGCATCCAGTCATTCTCCTTCAACGCCTGGATGACGAGGAGGATCATGTCGTCGTAGTCGTAGACGTGCTTCTCGCGGAGGGCCGAGACGTACCCTTCGTACACGTCGGCGAATTCGCGCGTCTGGCGGCACCTGCGCATATCCCCCTTGTACGCGGCGCTCTCCGGGTCACGCGCCTTGCCGGTTTTCGTCGTCTGCAGCTCCTCTTCCCACGCATCGGCCGAGAGGCGAACTTCTTCCGGCGAGACGTTTTCTTTCCTGAGCTGCGAAATACGCGAGAGGACGTCTCCGCTGCGATCACTGCCGGGCGTCACGCGGCCGAGGATGGAATCAACGGGCAGGGCATGTAGAAGCTTTCGCACCAATCGCAGGCGCTCCAAGTCGCTCAGCTGTTCGCCGGCGGAAAGATCCTGGAAAAGACCCGGATGCTGCTGAATCACGTCGTTACAGAAACCGTGGATCGTATTCACCACGATGCCGTACGCGTCCGGGCCGATCAGACTGCGCAAACGATCGCGCATGGCTTTCACGCCTGCCGTCGAAAAGGTGAGGCAGAGGATGTTACCCGGATTGACCTGGGTCTTTCTCAAGATATTCGCCGTCCGCATCGCCAACACCTGCGTTTTACCGGTTCCCGGGCCCGCGATGACCAACACCGGGCCTTCGATGGCGTCCACCGCGGCGCGCTGTTCGTCGTTCAATTTGACGTATTCGAGCTGAAAGGCCTCTTCCGTACGGGTACGGGTCTGTTCAATGGAAGCCTTCGGTGGGCGCTTTGCGGGCACGACGGCATGGTAGCACTTGCGACGCCAAAACCGAGTGCTAGGATCACCGTCCTGTACTCGTACAGGAACGGATAAAGAGGCTCCCGCGGACCCACAGAGAACACAGTGGTCCAATGCGGTTGAGCCTCCATGCGGCCCCTCGCCAGGAAGAAGCACCGAAGCGTCTAGCTACCAAGACGCGCTACCCTCCTGGCGGGGGGTTTTTATTTTTATTTGCAGCGAAAACACGCACTGGCTACCATGCGCGTCCGCTGCTTCGGCAGCGAAAAAGAGAGCCCGTAGCTCAGTTGGGAGAGCGCCCGGCCGCAAGGCAGGGAGGTGGTAGGTTCGAGTCCTATCGGGTTCACTTCAGACCCACTTCGGTGGGTCTTTCTTTTTCGCAGCGGGTAGGTAAAATCGCCGTCCTGCTCTAAAGGCAGGAACGGGCAAGCGCGAACCGAACAGGGTTCCATCGAACGATGCCGTGTGTGAGTGCACACGGACGCCTATGGCTCTCGGGGAATGAGAATTCCTTCAGAGCCGCCCTTTTTACTTCTCGTCGTCCGGTTTCTCGAAGGCGCAGTGATCGCACTTCAGGATCGCTTCGCCGTCTTTCATGATCGGGTTCAGCATGCCCTTCTTGCACTTGGGGCAGATGAACGATTGGGCGAAGGATGGAACGGGCGAGAAGCCGACGCGCTTGGGCGGCAGGCCGTGCTCGCGGATCGTGAGACTGCGGGGATGGTCGCGCATTTTCTGCAAGACCTTTGCTTCGATCTGGCGGATGCGCTCGCGCGTGACGCCGAACTCCTGCCCCACTTCTTCGAGCGTATGGCCGATGCCGTCGGCGAGGCCGAAGCGCATCTCGATGATCTTCCTCTCGCGCGGCGTGAGGAACTCGAGCATCGCGTGGACGTTTTCCT
>CAYGDM010000037.1:0-11099 GCA_964348685.1 uncultured Candidatus Peribacteria bacterium
CGCACGTGTCGACCTCGCCCACGATGGCCGACCTCACGACGGAATCGATCGGGGAAGGCGACTACCGCCAGATCGTCCTGCGACTGAAAGACGAGAAGAAGGGGGGTGCGCCCAGCCGCGGCAGCGAAGAACTGACGCCGGTGATCGCGGCGGACGACGGGTTGGAGAACCTCGATATTTAACTGCCTCACCCCCGACCCCTCTCCCGCAACCCCGTTCTCCCACCCGGGAGAGGGGAGAGCGCTTGTCGAATCTTTTGCAAAACAATAGGCATTTGATCACGCACATCATCATTTGTGAATCGAACAAGCTTGTAACCTCTTTTTCGTATTTCCTCTTCGCGATCGTGGTCATATTCCTGTTGTGTCTCATGAACATGACCGTCGATTTCGACAATCAACTGTGCTTGGCTGCAGAGAAAATCGACAACAAACCAATCAATGGGTACTTGGCGCCGGAATTTATATCCATCCAATCGTCGTCCACGCAATGCCGACCACAACATCGCTTCTGCTTCGGTCATATGCTTACGCAACGAGCGTGCGTATAAGATTTTCCTGCGTCGACGTTGTGCGAATGTTTCGGAATTCATGCAACGACGATACGACAAAATTTCCCCTCTCCTGGCGGGGCGTGCGGTCGTGTGCAGGAGAGGGGCTAGGGGTGAGGCAAAATCACGTTCTCTGCGAAGAAAGAACTTAGCCCCGAACCGCCTTCCACTCTTCCAAAATCTTCTTCTCTTGCTTGGAGAGTTTCGTCGGGATTTCGACGACGACTTCCACGTAATGATCACCCGTGCGCGAGCGGCCGAGTTCCGGTAGACCTTTGCCTTTCAGTCGAAGAACTTGTCCCGGCTGCGTGCCGGCGGGGAGCGTGACCGTCACCGTTCCCTGGATCGTTTCCACGTCCATCTCCGCGCCGAGGATCGCGTCGACCGCCGAGACCGTCATCGACGATTTCAGATCCGCACCTTCGCGCTCGAAACGCTTATCGGGTTTCACGCGCACCGTGACGTACAGATCGCCCGCTGCTTGTCCGCGCAAACCCGCGTCGCCCTGGCCACTGAGGCGCAGTTGCTGCCCGTCGTCGATGCCCGCGGGAATATCGACACCAACGATTTCAGTCTGCTGCGTGCGTCCTTCGCCTTTGCACGTCGGGCATGGAGTCTCCGGGATCGTGCCGCTTCCTTGGCAGGCGTTGCACACAGCTCTCTGCTGTACCTGGCCAAAAATCGAGTTCACCACGCGCGTGGTCTGGCCCGTGCCGCCGCACGTCGAACAGGTCACGGTCTTCGCGCCTTTCGCCGCGCCGGACCCCGTACACGTCTGGCATGACCTGATCCGCGAAAGCCGCAGCTGCACCGTTTTCTTCTCGAGTGTGTCTTTGAGGTCGATCTCCACCGCGACGCTACGGTCCTGCCCCTGCGTCCTTCGACGCCCTCCACCGCCGCCACGACCACCGAAGAAATTTTCGAACAAGTCACCAAGGTCCCCCGCATCACCGCCGAAACCCTGCTGGAATCCGGAGAAATCAAAACCGCCAGCGCCTCCGCCGGGTCCGGCTTGCCCGCTCGTGCGGCCGAACTGGTCATACGTCCGTTTCTTCTCCGGGTCGCTCAACGTTTCGTACGCTTCGTTGATCTCCTTGAATTTCGATTCGGCGGTTTTGTCACCCTTGTGCTTATCGGGGTGCCATTCCTTGCTCATGCGCCGGTACGCCTTCTTGATATCGTCGGCGGACGCGGACTTTTCTATGCCGAGAACGGAGTAGGGATTGATCGCTATGTGCCGCAGTGTACAGCAGAAAGCGACCTAGAAACGACCGACGTTTTATGGTATACTTATTCGATGTCTTCGAATGCCCTGCACCGGCTGAACTTGGGATTCCAGGCGATGGGAATTTCCCTCGGAATCGCCGCTGTTGCAGTGATGGTTCCTGCTCTGATTCCTTCGAACGTTCCGACGCAGGCGCTCATCGCCCGGCAGAAACAACAGGCCACCTGGGTCGTGATCGACGAGCAGGAAGTAATGAGCGGCTCGACGGTACCACCCGACGTAAACGTCGTCTTCCACGTGCCTCTCACTATCAGCAAAATCAACCGTGAAGTACTCCTCGGCTTGCGGGGAAAAGAGGTGCGCTACTGGGGCTACTGCTACCCGGAGAACGACGCGGAATCGACGGTAGCCAAACGCACGGGCCTGAAGGGCCTGCTGTTCCTCTCGGAGAAAGAACGCGAAGTGCGCGCGGCCCAAGCGAAGGCCTCGCAGCCGAAGTACAGCCTCACCAATTTACCGACGCGCGACGAAGCCCTGCGCGCGGCCGCCGGACCGGTGAAGACGGAGATCCGCCACCAAATCGATTTCTTCAAGGGAGGGCAGCTCTGCTATCTCATGACCGACGAAGTGCTGGCGATCGCACTGGACGACGACGGTGACCGCATCAACAACCGCCTTGAACGCGACCTCGGTACCGATGAACTCCTCGAAGACAGCGACGCCGACGGCATCCTGGATGGAATCGAATACAAATACGGCACCGAACCCTCGATGCGCGACACGGACCTCGACGGCGTGATCGACGGTATCGAAGATAGTGACTGGAACGGCCTCGTGAACAAAGGAGAAACCGACCCGCGCATGCTCGACACGGATCGCGACGGCATGTGCGACGGCATCTGCCGCGACAAGCTAAGCAATGGTCAGGTGCTGTACATCGGCGAAGACCGGAACCTGAACGGCAACGTCGACAGCGGCGAAACCGATCCGCTGCTCGAGGACACTGATGGCGACGGCACGTACGACTTCCAGGAATATCTCGTGTGCCTCACGCAAGGCAGGCGCGCGTGCAAATAAATACCCTCTCCCACTTCGCTATGCGTATCCTCCTCACCCTCCTGGCCCTCGCGCTCTTCGCCCCACTTCCCGCACACGCGTACCTGACGCCGGAAGAAGTGCTCGAAGAAGAAGACCTCGTCGCCCCGCCGCCGAACGCGCGCGGAGCCGCAGCCGCACGCGCCGCGCAGGAAGCCGAGTACGACGCACGCGCCGCGGAAGAAGCGGCTACGGAAGAAGACACTGCAAATGACAACGGCGTTCCCGATGGCAACACGATCGACGACCTACATGGCTCGGCCGACGAAGAGGAAATGATCGATTGGGAAAGCGACGACGCCGGACTCAACGCCGAAGAACGTCGCGATGAGCGCGTGCTCGACCGTGTGGAGCGCAACCGCCTGGACGATCAAGGCGTGATTCTCCACGGCAGCGCGACGGACGAGCCCCTCCACGGCGGCGCCCCCCTGGCTCCGACGGGAAGCGGCACGATCGTGGCCGTTCTCCTCATCGCCGGAGCCATCGGCTACACGCTGCGGAAAGCCATAAAGGCGTAATTCATCGAACCAATCCGTGGAGACCCGAACGCATGCCTGGTAGGGTGCGACTGTGACGCGTCTCTCTTTCACCGGCAAACGATGGATCGACCCCGCGGGCGACGCGTCCGGTCATCCGCGCGAGATCGTCCGAGCAATCGCGGACACGCGCGGCCTCGGTGAAGAAACGCGCGCCTGGATGGACGCCACGACCTACCCCATGGCGGGCATCGCAGCCGAACGGGTGAAGAGCGCGATCAGAAACAATGAAACGATCGCCATCGTCGGCGACTACGACTGCGACGGCCTGACATCGACCGCGATTTTGACGCGCCTGATACAACGCTTGGGCGGCGATCCCATCGTGCGGATCCCGCACCGCCTGCGCGAAGGCTACGGCCTGCAGACGCTGCACGTGGAAGAGATGCTCGCGAAGAAGGTCACGCTGCTCCTCACGGTCGACACGGGCATCGTTGCGACGAATGCGCTGCAACACGCGAAAGACAAAGGTCTCGACGTGATCATCCTTGATCACCACCACTACGCGGACTTGCCGCCCGCGTTCGCGATCCTGCATCCGACCCTCACGACGCTGCAATCGCCACCGGCGGCAGCAGGCGTCGCATTCGCCTTCGCCCACGCCATCCTCGGCGAGACGTGGCCCGACCGCGATGCGGACCTCGCCCTGGCGGCCATCGGCACGATCGCGGACGTCGTCCCTCTCACGCACGAAAACCGCGCGATGGTACGCGACGGATTGGCCGCGCTCGGGCGCATGGACCCGGCATCGGGCATCGGGATGCTGCGTGACAGGAGCAACGTCGGGCGCATCCCCACGAGCGGGGACGTCGCGTTCCGCATGGCGCCCAGGCTCAACGCCGCGGGCCGCCTCGACGACGCAGAGATCGGTCTGCGCGCCCTTCTTGGCGACGCCGCGAGCGTGGACCTCCTCGAAACACTCAACGCCGAGCGCCAACGCCAGACGCTCAGCTGTATGGAAGAAGCGTTCGCGATGGTGGATGAAGAAAACCTTCCGGCGTGCGTGTGTGTCGCATCAGCGAACTTCCCCAAAGGCATCATCGGCCTCATCGCGGGGAAGCTCGCGGAGAAGTACGGACGACCCGCCGCGGCGGTCGCTATCAAAGACGGCATGTGCACGTCATCGCTGCGCGGCATTCCCGGCCACGACATCGCCGGCGCGCTCCGTGCCAATGCGGAATTATTCACGGCGTTCGGCGGCCACGCGCAAGCGGGCGGCTGTTCATTCCTCGAAACAAACCTCGACGCGGTGAAGCAAGCGCTGCACGACGACGTACTGACATACGTCCGGCCCGAGGCTCTACTCCCCGTGCTCGCGCTTGATCTCGCGCTGCCTGCGGAGAACGCAACACTCGCATTGGCGGATGCGATGGCGGTCCTCGAACCCTTCGGCGCGGAGAACCGCGAACCGATCTTCCTCGTGGAAAACGTGACGCTCACCGGCATGCGCACCGTCGGCGCGGACAACCGCCACCTGCAGGCGCGCATGGGTCAAACGGGCGTCATCGCCTTCGGCCTCGGCCACCTCGCAGCATCTCTCACCGAACCGGTCGACCTCGCGTGCCGCATCACGGCAAACGAATGGAACGGCATGCGCAAACCGCAATTGTCGGTCGTCGATATTCGCAGCGCTCAGACGGGGGCCAACTTGCCTTCCATCTCGAACACGGCCATCACGGGAACATTGAGGGCCGAAGCGATTTTGTAAGCGAGGAGAATCGACGGGTTCGACTGACCGCGCTCGATCGACATGATCGTCTGACGTGAAACGCCGGTGCGGAGCGCCAATTCTTCCTGCGTCATGCCATGTTCAAAGCGCAGGCGGCGGATGTGATTCTTGAGTGTGACGGACATAAGGGGCCACTATCTTACGGAGCGATCGGTTCGGTGCAAGCGTATTTTGGTGGCGCGAACTAACGGATGATTTTGCGGCGCGCGCGATACCATTTCCAACCTGCCGCAGCCACGACAACGACGCCTCCGATGACGCCGACGGACGCTACGATCGACACGACAATGACGACGTTGTCACGCAACAAATAGCCCGCACCGACGGACGTGATACTCCACAATGCGGCGCCGACGACGTTGGCGACGAGGAAGCGCGCGGGGTGCATCTTCAGGGCGCCGGCGGCGAACGAAATGGTCGGCCGTAGCGCGCCGACGAACTGCCCCGCGATCACGGCCCACAGGCCCGCGCGACCAATGAACGCCTCCGCTTTTTTGCGTGCGTCATCGGGCAAACGGAGCGCCCGCTCGATGGCCGGACCAGCGAAGATACCCGCGCAGTAGAGGGCCGTATTACCGATGAGCGAGGCGGCGAATGCGGCAAGACCGAAAATGAAAACCGAGAGGAGATCGGGCGCAAGGGAGCCCGCGATCACGAGCGCGCTGATGCCGGGCGACACGAAACAGAACGGAGGGATGAACTCGACGATCGCGAATGCGAACACGGCGACCCCTCCGACCGCACGGACCGCTTCGCGCGCATGCTCCGCATCGAGGAACTGGCGCAGGCCGAAGTCTTCGGCCAAGAGGAGCAACGCGAGCGGCACGAGGTACCACGCGAACCACGCGAAGCTGTTGCCGCGGACGAACCGCCGCAGGAAGAGGATCGCGACGAGGCTGACCGCGAGCGACATCGCGAACCCGGACACGGACGACGCGACAGGGGGGAAGATAACCTCGCCATCGAACGCATCGAGGGCGGTCTTCGCGACGGCACCCGCGATGATCGGGATCGCCATGAGGAACGAGAAGTTCAACGCGGACTCGCGGTTGATACCGAGCGACCGGCCCGTCGCGACCGTGAGACCCGAACGCGACACGCCAGGAAGAATGGCGAACGCCTGCGCGACGCCAATGAGCAACGCCTCAAACCACGTCGGCCCGCTGAACCGCGCCGCACGCGTCCTACCGAACCACTCGCCTGCGACGAGGCACGCCGCGGTGACGAGAAACCCGACCGCGGCCGCCGTGAGCGACCGTAATTCCGCGACAGTATCTTGAAAGAAGAGGCCCGCGAGCACGCCCGGCACCGTCGCGAGCACGATCAACCCTGCGGTTTTCCACGACGATGAATCGCGCGAAAGAAGGCCGCGCAGAAGCGAGAGCCACACGTCACGGAAGCCGACTGCGATCGCGAGCAAGCTGCCGCAGTGCAACAAAATATCGAACCCGAGCGCATCGCGGCCCGCGATCTCGATGCCGAGAAAGCGCTGCGCCACGACCAAATGTCCGTCGCTCGAAACAGGAAGAAACTCTGTAACACCCTGCACCGCGCCGAGGATGATCGCGCTAATGACGTCCATAAAAGCCTCCCTACCATCTCATAACTGTGGAAGGTGCGCCACTCGTCCTTTTTGCCGTTGCGAAGCCTTCGGATGTATTGTTGAACAGAAAATGTCTTCACAATTTCCTTTCCACGGCATCTTCTCCGGTCTCGGACAAGAGGATGACATGCCCGCGGAGGCCGCGGCGCAAAAAACGAGCATGCCGCAAAACGGCACCGGGCAGGTCGCCGTCGACATCTACGAACTCGACAACTACTACATCATCCGCGCGCCGATCGCCGGCGTGAAATTGTCGGACCTCGACATCGAAGTCGCCGACAACCAGCTCACGATCCGCGGCAACCGCCAGCAAGGGGAGAGCATCCCGGGCGACCAGTTCTATATCCAGGAATGCTTCTGGGGTCCGTTCTCACGCACCGTCACGCTGCCGTTCGTCATCGACCCGAAGAAGATCCGCGCGACGTTCAACCGCGAGTGCATCTTGAAGATCCTCGTACCGAAAGAAGAGCGCGTGAAGATCGTAAGGATTAACGAAGGGTAAAGCCCCTCTCCCCGACCCGCGACGGGTCGACCCTCTCCCGCCGGGAGAGGGTAAATTCTCGCAGATGAGAATTTGGGAGAGGGGCTTTACGCAGCCAACCGGAAGAGTGCTTCCGCGTGAATGTCTTGGAGGGTGTTTCGCACTCCTTCCTCATCGCCCGTCAGCGCGAAATCGGCGACGAGCAAGTGGCCCGTCAGCGCGGTTACCACAGCTGTCGCTTCTCGTTTCAATTCCGCCGTCCACTTTCCCGGCTGATCAAGAAGATCTTGCAGCTTGTGACCGTGCGTCAGCGCGCCGGCGACGAACTCGATTTCCTGGGAGAGTTTGGACATACGTGGTGGGGAAATGTGTGTGAAGGTTTCCGGCCATTATAGTCTTTTTTCGGTTTTGAGTCAAAAGGGGGTTGACCTACACTTGCGTAATGCAGCTCACACAAGCCGTTCTCCCCGTCGCAGGCCTTGGAACCCGTTTCCTGCCATGGACGAAGATCGTCCCCAAGGAACTGCTTCCGATCGGCAATATGCCGGCCATCGCGCTCCTCGTGGACGAATGCCTCTCGGTCGGCATCACCGACATCTGCTTCGTCATCAGCGCGGGGAAAGAATCGATCCCGAAGTTCTTTGAACCGGACGAAGGCCTGAACGCGATCCTCGAAAAAAAGGGGAAGTTGGACATGCTGAAAGACCTGAAAAAATACGACAACGTACACATTCACACGGTGTACCAGCATGAACAAAAAGGAGACGGTCACGCGATCATGCAAGCGGCGGACTGGGTGAAGAGCGACCACGTCGCGGTGCTGTTCGGCGACGACCTCATCGCACATGAGAAGAGCGGCTTGCAGCAGTTGAGCGCCGCGATGGACCTGCTGCCGGAGAACGAACGCGCGACGGCCGCGATGCTCTCGCTCGAAAACCTGCCGCGCGAGGAGGTCTACAAGTACGGCGTCGTCGACCCGCTCTCGCAGGAAGGCCGTCTGGTGCGCGTACGCGGCCTCGTGGAGAAGCCGAAGGTGGAAGAAGCGCCATCGACGCTCGGGATCGTCGGCAAGTACGTCATCCCGCGGAAGACGTTCGACGTGCTGCCCTCGGTGAAGAGCGGCCAGGGCGGCGAGATCCGCCTCATCGACGCGCTCATCGCGCTGAAAGACGACATCGCGATTTGCGGCTGGGAATTCGAAGGCAAGCGCCTCGATCTCGGCCGGCCGGAAGGCTACAAGGAAGCGGTGCAGATGCTGGGCTGAGCTCGATTTTTTCCACAAAAAAACCGTCATACGAATGCGTATGACGGCTATGATTCCCTGCGCACGCCCAGCAACCAGGCGTTCGCGAAGCAGTACAAGGAAAAACCGAGACCGCCGATAACGCAGTGCAGATACAACGATGGCGGAATGACGAGCGGGAAGCACGCCACCGGCGCCAGCAGCCACCATGCGGACGCTTTTTTGCTGCACACGAGCACCAAAAGCTCGACGAACATGTGGACGCATCCCACGCCGGCCAAGAACGTCATACCCTGCGTGAACAGTACGCAGACGTACGCGACGACGAACATGGCGGACATGAGCGTCCTCAAAGAAAATCGTACGATCACAAGACGTTTCCCCTTCCGAAGAAGCGAGCGTGCGCCAGGCGGCAGACCTCTTTCCATTCCTCATCGCAGCAATGCATGCCCAGATACAGGGCCGCCGTGCCGGCAACGTGGAGCCACGCGTCACGCTGCGTTCCCGTACCGATGAACAACGGGATCGCAATCGCGAGCGGAACGACGAGCGGCAACCCCATCGCGAGAATCATCATCCATGACACCGAGTGCTTCCCATCGTAGAAAAACACGCGGGGAACGCAGGCGACCGCACATAACAACGCGAGGCCGAAGGGATCGTTTCGCAGGGCGAACGGCAGGCAGAAAAACCCTATCGCCGTCACCCATCGGAACATTGTGAACAAACTGAATCGCATGTCCCACCTCCTTTCTGTGGTGAAAAGGGACTAAGAATAAAATAACTCTTTTTATAAATATGTCAATATCTGTGATAGCACGACAGGAACACGTACTTCTGTGCCGAAGGGCCTATTCCGTGCTATACTAGTGCGATGGTTTGGCAGAACAACATTCCCGACGGCGCGAACTGGAACGACGTGATCCACACGTTCTCCGTGCTTACGGAATCCGACGTTGAGAGCATTTCCAAGCGCGCCCGCTTAAAACTGCTCGACCTCGAGATGGGCGCTCCGCTCGATCCCGATGCAGCGCTGGCGGAAGAAGAACTGCGCGGCATTCGCCAGATGTATCTCGATATTTTGAGGGAGGCGGAAGAAATGTGATCACTTCCCGCTCCGGAGCTCCTTTTGATGCGTACATCTGTATTTGACATATCAATATTTTTATTCAAAATATAACAATGAAACGCCTGGGAGAAGCGCCGCTAAATAAATCTGTCGTACAAAAATACGACGGCCAGTTGCTGCACATCATTGATGGACGCTTTGATAGACGTTACCCACTTCTCTTGATCGATCATGAATCCAAAGAGCTCTATGATTGCCCTCAACTTCAAGAAATTCTCAGCGGGCGAGCAATATACGCACAGCTACCCGCACTGAAATCTCCGGAACTAGTGAAAGAGGAGGCAGGATATTCCGACAGAATTCGTTATTTGATCTATGACGGGCGTCTTCTGATCACAACGCTGCTTACCTCTCCAGGAGGCGTCTCTGCTGTCCTACGGTCGGTGCAAAGGATGCATGAGGAAGTGGAAAGGAGAAATGGGGAGTCCATCGTGTTCGTGGGATCAAGGGCGGCAAGCGCGGCAGCGTTGTTATTCGGGCATCACAAAAAACAGAATAGGCATTGCATGAACGAATCGAAGTTCTTATGGCACGCCGGAACTCTTCCCATGCGTAATCCCAATGACGGATTATCTGAAGAAGAGCATGCAGACTTGCTGCAAGTCTCGCGAAGTATGGACAATCGCGCGATCGATGCTTTTTTCTCAAACGAAGCGAGCGGGCCCGATGCCGAAGAATTTCTGGAATACGTGCGAACGACGCTGCAGGATTCGCAAGACGTACGCTTACGGGGCAGGGATTTGCGTTTCTACAACGTCATTGAAAACGTCTCTCGCACCATTGAAGAGATGCGCGATTCCTTCGCATCGATCACGGGATTGCCGGGATACTGTGTCTCGCGATCGTACGACAAAGATCTCGTGCATCGATTTTTCACCCGCACAGGCCTTGAACAATGCATGAGATCCGTCACAAGCCGACCGATCGAATACAAAAAGAAAAAATGGGCATTCGAACCGCAGTCGGAAGCTGAAACAGCAGCGTGGACCGAGACAATGAATGCGCTCCGGGGCGCACGCGAATTGGATCCGATACTGTGCCCCGAAAAGCCATTCCTACCGCAGCTAAAACGAAAACAATAAATCACTTCCCGCTGCGCAGCTCGCGTTCCAAGAGCTCGATTTCGTCGCGCATGTCGGCGGCTTGTTCGAACTGCAAATTCTCCGCGGCGATTTCCATCTGCGCGTTGAGCTCGGCGATGAGCTTCTTCTTCTCGTCGCGCGGGATCTTCGTGTGATCGCGCTTCGGACGGCGCAGTTCCAGCTTCCGCTGCTCCTCACTGATGTCGTGCACGGCTTTGATGATCGTCTGCGGCGTGATGCCGTGTTTCTCGTTGTGGGCGATCTGGATGGCGCGGCGGCGGTTCGTCTCGTCGAGGGCGCCTTTCATCGCGTCGGTCATTTTATCGGCGAAGAGCGTCACGTGGCCGCGGACGTTGCGGGCGCAGCGGCCGATCGTCTGGATAAGCGCGTCGCGCGAGCGCAGGAAGCCCTGTTTGTCGGCGTCCA
>CAYGDM010000038.1:0-10886 GCA_964348685.1 uncultured Candidatus Peribacteria bacterium
GGGTTTTGGCGACAACATGAAAGTACTCGACGATAGCACCTGCAGCGGGCAATGTCAGGCACCCTTTTCTGCTATTCTCCGCCCACATGGCCCCCCTCCCCACCCTCAAGATCCGCGCCGGCGCCGATATCCACCTGCGTAACCGGCATCACGCGATCTACCGCAGCGCGATCCTCGGCACACCTTCCGTGCAGGACGGCTCGATCGTGCGCGTGGAGGCGGGCGACGGATCGTTCCTCTGCTTCGCGACCTACAACAGCAAGGCCTACATCTGCGGACGCGCGATCGCGTTCAAAGACGGCGAGCCGATGTCGCAGGTGAAAGCCGCGATGGAAAAAGCCGTCGAGCTGCGCTCGATGTTCTTCGGCTCCGGCACCACGAACGCCTACCGCCTCATCAACGCCGAAGGCGATTGCATCCCGGGACTCATCGTCGACAAGTACGACCGCACGCTCGTCGTGCAGTTCACCACGCTCGGCATGGACGTCCTCCGCGAGTGGGTAGCCGACACCTTGATGGAGCTCTGCGCCGGCGAGTGCGACCGGATCTTTGAGAAATCGTCCGGCGCGGCCCGCAAGAAAGAAGGGCTTGAATCGCGCGAAGGCTGGCTCCGCGGCGAGGGCGCCACGTCGATCCCCGTGGAAGAAGAAGGCCTGAAATTCCAGATCGAACTCGCGGGAAGCCAGAAGACAGGGCTCTTCCTCGACCAGCGCGAAATGCGCGGATTGGTCCGCTCCCTCGCCAAAAACCGCACGGTCCTCGACGTTTGCAGCTACGTGGGAGGCTTCTCGACCGCGGCCCTCGCGGGCGGCGCGCTGACGGCCGACGCGGTCGACTACGACACGACGGCCTTGTCACTCGCGCGCGGTAACGTGGAACGCAACGGCATCGACCCGGGCAAACTCTCGACCTACGACGAAGACGCGTTCTCGTTTTTGCGCCGCACGCCCTCGCCCCGCGGGTACGACTTCATCATCCTCGATCCCCCGGCGTTCGCGAAGCGCAGCAGCGACCTCGAGCAGGCGAAGAAGGCCTACACCGACCTCAACCGCATGGCGATGCAGATCCTCCCGAGCACCGGGGGGCTGCTCCTCACGTGCTCGTGCAGCTACCAGGTCGACGTCGCGCTCTTCCAGACGATCGTCTTCCACGCGGCGCGTCAGGCGAAGAGGTTCGTCCGCATTTTGCACCGCCACCGCATCGCGTTCGACCACCCGATCAGCATCTACCATCCGGAGGTCGATTATCTGAAAAGCTTGCTGCTGTGGGTGGAGTGATGTTGTGAGGGATTTCCACGGTGCTGTACGATGGTCCGCTTATGGGATACGGCCATCTCTTCGACCGCGGCATGACCGACCAAGAACCGATCGAACTCGGTCGGCAGTTTGATTCGCCACCTGCGCGAGAGGGATATGCCGTGAAAGATTCCGTCGGATACGGACGCGCCCACCCGGAAGCCACGAAAGAAGATGACGACAGAACGCGTTTTTTCATCGATATCGGTCGCGCGATCCATTCGAAACAGATGCGCGCGCTGTACGGAAAGGCGCAAGTATATCCATCGACGGTCATCGAAGAAGTGTCGAATCGCGGCACCCATTCGCACGAAGTCGAATACCTTGGCGAGAGCATCGGCCGATCACTTCGGCTGAACACGGACCTACTCAGGGTAAGCGGCCTCTTTCATGACGTCGGTCATCCGCCGTTCGGCCACGAAGGCGAGACCGCGTTACACCGTTGGGCGGAAATGCACGGACTGAAGTTCGAACATAACGACCAACTCATGCGTATCGTTACCAGACTCGCGAAACGCGGCACGCGGCGTGGCATGAACTTCAACATCGAAACGCTCCGCGCACTCGACAAACACGGCACCTGGTTCGGCTGGGATAAGGACGCAAAACCCCAACCGTACTCATTCCTCGAAGCCCAAGTCGTGAACATCGCCGACGCGATCGAGTACTTCTCCGGCGACGCGCAGGACGCATTGGCCTTCGGCGCGCTCGATAGGGAATCTTTGAAGAAATCTCCGCTCTTCGCCCACGCGATCGAAGTCTCAGACGGAACAGGACGAGAGCTTCGCTCCGAACTCATCCAGCATCTCAAGCTCGATCTCGTCCGGGAGACGAGAGAACGAATCAAGCAGCTCAACATCCGATCGCTGGAAGACGTCTTGAACGCGTCGGAACCGATCGTCGGCTTCTCGCCTGATATCGCCGAACACATGAAACACGTGAAGGAATTCATGTACGCGAACATGTATCGATCGGGCCCGAAGATCCCCTATCGGGCCGCCGTGAACACGCTCATCAATCCCCTTTGCTGCTACCTGCACAGCTTCCCGAACGATGCCGTGCGCGAATACGAACGCTTCTCGGACTACACCGACGCGAACAGTATCCGCGTGCAGGCGGTTCTCGATTACGTATCGTCCTTACGCGATCGTGACGCCATCGAATGGGGAAAGAATATCGGCATCGAAACGGAAACGATCCGGCTTCTGTCGGAAGTCTTCGGGAAAACTGCGACGAACGGAAATACTGAACAATAATTGTATTCAATTTTCAGTGTTCTTGCGGTCATACGAAGCGGGCCGAGCCGTCTTCAGACACGTACCTCCTTTCCCCTCTTTCATATGGCAACCATCATCGAACGCGATGTGCATCACATGGGCGAAAACAGCGAGAGCTCGTCCATCGCCACGCTGGTCGTGACGATCGTGGCACTCGTCGTCCTCGCGGGCTTCGCCCTGTTCTTCTTCCGCATGTTCCCGTTCAACACGGCAGGCACTCCCAATAACGGCGGCACGATCAACATCGACGCAGAACTCCCGACGCCGACACCCACGCCCACCCCGGCTCAGTAAGAACGATACTCTCGAAGACCGTCCCGCGTACGCGGGACGGTCTTCTTGTTGTATGATCCCCTCTCTCCTATGCGCCGCATCTTCATCCCCATTGGCAGCCTCCTCCTCACACTCGGCGTCGCGGCATGCGCAACGGTGACGCCTTCGCAAGACGCACAGACCTACGACAGCCCGCTCGGCTTCTCGATGGATCTTCCTCCGGGCGTCGCAGCCTTCGAGGATCCGTCGCGCCAGCGCACGTTCATCGCGCCGGTCGCATACGGAGAAGGCAAAGAAACCACGCTCGCGTCACTCACGACGGACCCCGAAAGCATGGTCACGGGATGGATGGTTTCGCGCACGGATATCAACGACGAAGCAGCGCTGAACGAATGGGTACGCGTGCACTACGGCCCGGCATGCACAGTCGTAGAACAGGCACCGACGGCGCAGGACGGCGTGTTCGACGTGCTCCTCGAAGGCGACGGTCTGCCGCTCGACGAGACGAACTGCGTTCTCAACTTCGTCTACGAAATCCGGTACCAACCGTCGCAGCAGCGCGTGTTCTCGTGGGAGCTTGGGCAAGGGACACGCTTCATCTCCGACGACGACACGGTCACCTACGACATGGACATGAGCGAGAGCTTTCGCGTGCGCGACTGATCAGGCGCGGCGTTTCAGCAGCCACGCGCACCCGACCGCGTTCAGCGTGAACGCCGTAAGCGCCATGAGCGGGATCGTGACGTAGCCGAAGTGCCAGAAGGGGGCCACGGCGCACGAGATGCCATCGAGACTGCACGGTTCCGTGGGCGCCGCCGGGAAAAGCACGGTGTGCACGTGTTCGCCGTAGTGCCACGCGGCGATCGCGCCGCCGATGATGCACAGCGGCAGCACGTAGTACGCGACGTTGGCGTCTTTTTTCCTGAGCAACGCGACGGCCGTGAGCGCGACGAGCGGGTACATCGCGATGCGCTGGTACCAGCACAGCACGCACGGTTCGATGCCTGCGACCTCCGAGAAGAACAGGCTGCCGCCCATGGCCGCGAGAGACACGACGAACATCCAAGCAAGGACGTTTCGCTCGATGAATCCACGGAAGAACGATAATCCCGAAACGTACGACAACGCGATGAGGATCAAGATGACCTGCCCTACGACTGTAAGGATGGAGAATGCGAAGATCACGTATTCGTACCACGACATGCAACGATAGTACGTGACCCGGGATAAAGACGACAATAAACGGATCAGTTCATGAGCGCCCGCATATCCGACACCGCCGCGCGCAAGCTCGGCGTGATGGTCGGCAATGCATCCAATTCGTCGGGCGTGTACCACTCGAATCCGCCGCACTTCTGTGGTTCGCACACGCGCGGTTCGCCCTCCGTGATCTCGCACAAATAAATATGCACGTCGAACACACCCTCCTTCGTCATATCAGTCTGGTAGATGCCGATCTTCTGCCCCACGCGAACGACGATGCCGAGCTCTTCGAGCATTTCGCGCGCCACACCCTCTTCCTGCGTCTCGCCCTCCTCCCACTTGCCACCCGACGACTCGACACGTTCGACGCCGGACTTGATGTTTTTCATCGCCAAGATACGACCATCGCGAAACACGACGCCTGCCACGAGGATTTTGCGCGGAACTTCTGCCGATTCGGGTTGAGACGGTGAATTCACGTAAGGATCCTACACTATTTACGTCTATATGGAAATATGCTATAAACATCTTCTATGCGCAATCGCCTTCTTGCCGCCATCGCCCTCTCCGCCGTGATCGCCCCGATCGCGGTATTGGCCGCGACCTTCGCCCCGATCGAATATCGAATGTGCATGCAGCAGGCGGTCGACGTACGCGAAGACGCACTCATCGACTCGCAGCTCATTTTCAATGACGACCAAACGCGCGCCCTCGAAGAACGCCGTGTGCGGTACATCGAGGCATACGACACCGAGACCGACCAGGAAATTCGGCAACGCATTCGCGACGCCGACAAGCATTACTCCCGCGCCCTGCGGTCGGCGAAAGAACTGAAGAGCGACCGAGACCGCGACGCGAAGGAGCGCTACAGCGACGACCAAAAAGTGTGCAAGGACATCCGCCGCGAGATCGAACGCCCGCCGCGCGTCATCAGCCGCCCGAGCCCGAGCTTCCCGGATAACTGCGGCGACCAGTGGTGCCTGCGGTAAGAAGGACCTCCCTCTAAGACCCTGGAATCGCAGAATCGGAGCAGCTACACTCGCCACTTCGATCCCCATTTCTTATGTCGAAGAACACGGTCAAGCGCATCGGCATCCTCACGGGCGGAGGCGACTGCGCAGGCCTCAACGCGGTAATCTCGTCGATCGTCCGCGCGGGCATCCCCATGGGCTACGAGTTCGTCGGCATCCAAAAAGGATGGGAAGGCATCCTCGACCCCCCGATGCTGCAGCCGCTGGCGCTGAAAGATATCCGTGGCATCAGCCACGAAGGGGGCACGATGCTCCGCACCACGAACCGCGGACGCTTCGCCGCAAAGGCGGGCCAAGGCGGCGTTTCACGCATTCCGGACGACATCCTCCAGAGCGTCGCGCGCAACATGAAAGACAATGCGATCGACGCGCTCATCGTGATCGGCGGCGACGGCACGCTCACGGGCGCACTGCAGCTCCAAGAACTGACGGGCGTGAAGGTGGTGGGCGTTCCGAAGACGATCGACAACGACCTGAGCGGCACGGACCGCACGTTCGGCTTCTCGTCCGCGGTCGAAATCGTCTGCGAGGAGCTCGGGCGCATTCACACGACCGCTGCCAGCCACGACCGCGTGATCTTCGTGGAAACGATGGGCCGCCACGCGGGATGGATCGCCTTGTACGGCGGCGTCGCGGGAGGCGCGCACGGCATTCTGCTCCCGGAATTCCCCTTCGAGATCGAAAACCTCGTCACCTTTCTGCGCGGCCGCGTGAAGAGCGGCAAGAACGCGGCGGTGATCGTGGTGGCGGAAGGCGCGAAGATCGGCGGCACCCTCTCCACGCGCGCGGACGGCACGCAGTCGGCGGAAGCGCAGCTCGGCGGCGCAGCGGAACGCGTGATGGAAGCAGTGAAGACACACTCAACCCACGATGAATTCGAAATGCGCGTCGCGGTGCTGGGGCACATTCAACGCGGCGGCGGACCGAACGCGGAAGACCATATCATCTCACGCGCGTACGGCGTGGCGGCGATCGAAGCGGTACACGCCGGCAAGTTCGGCTGCATGGTCTCGATGCGGAACAACCGCATGTCGGTCGTGCCGATCGCGAAAGCCACGGGCGAGCTGAAACGCGTCACAGCCGATGATCCGGTCTACGAAGCCGCGAAGAAAATCGGCGTATTCATGGGCTAAACTTGCCTGAAGTGGATCCGGACCGTAAGTACCCGCTTCACGGGCCGTCTTCTGCTGCATACACTTCCTCCCCTCTTTCATGAACGCCATCGCACCCTTCATCGTGTTGCTCATCGTGGCCCTTATCTTCAACTACATCCCGATGGAAGCACGCCTGAAGCAAATCGGCTACATCGTCATCGGCATCGTCGCCATCGTGCTGCTCCTCCGTTTCGCGGGGATACTCTGAGCGATATCCCTACATCAATACACCGGCAAGATTCCGTTCAGCAGAAGATATGCGCCGAGCAGTGCCGCACCCGAGACCACACCGGCCATCCGGCCGCGAACCAACGCGGGTACGAATGCGAAAGCCCTCGTGAGCAGCAACCCGAACGGCACAAGCACCGGGGCGATATAGATGAGCTTGGTCGGAAGTCCGATGGGATGCGGATACTTCCATGCGTACGCGACGAGCGCCGCCATCTGCAGCATACCAAAGAACAGCATTCCAACCGTGAAACGATCCCAATCGTCGCCGCGGAAAAAAACGAGGAGATGCACAACACCCGCGACAAGCAGCGCTATCGCCGCGAACGAATACGCATGACTCAGCCATGACGAGAACAACGAACTCTGAACGTTGTGCCTGCTGCCGGCCCAGACGTCACGCCAGGTATTGACCAGCCGCACGCGGCCTTGGTCCCGGTCTTCGAGAGCGAGGAGCTCCGATGCGCGCACCGAGAACAAATCCCGGATGAACGCTCCGCGATCGACATCCCGCACATCCTTCCTCTCCCGCTGAAGACCCTCGCTTCCGTATTCCTGAAAATCCATGTTGCTGACGAACAACGCCCCCTCCTGCAGCCAGTAACGCCCGGCGTAGTACGGAGAAACAAGCGCGATGGCCAGCGCGACCGACAGGGCCCCCGCTAGCATGGCCCGCACCGCCTTGCGCCACATCGTGCGCTTCCGAAACAACGGGAGCAGAAGCAGCGGGATGAGAACAGCGGGCAGCGAAAATAAAAGAAGAGAGGAAGATTTGATGAGCATCCCGACCGCGAGCGTAGCGGCTAAACCCCACATGCCGCCGATGGAAGGCCTCTTGACGAGCAACACGGAGAAATACGCAACGGCGCAGGCAGCCGCATACACGAAGACATCCATATTAATACTGTACGCAAGATACTGCTGCACCGGCAACGCCGAGGTTACGTACACGAATGCAATGCCCTCCGGGCTCCGCAGCTTCCCCAGCAACGAGACGGTACCACGTAGAAAGAAGAACGCCGCGATCGAAACGAGGCACCCGATCGTCTGCACGCTCTCGGCAGCGGGAAGCCCCAGCAAATGCAGGGCCCTGGCGAACAGGAACGCCAGTGGCGGATGGTACGCATAGAACGAAGACCGTACGTCCCACGCACCCTCATCCCACGGCCACCGGTTCAGCATGTCCAGATGTGAGCCCACGTCCCATCCGATACGAACACCCCATTCCTGATGCAGCAGAACAAGACGCGACAGAATGAACGCACACAGTAAAACATGTTCGATTCGCAACCGCGACGGAACGACGGGTCTCTTGGCAGCCATCGAACGAAGTGTAGAGGTCATCGCGGAACGATGAAATCACCATCCCGGCGAAGCCGAGTCGAAGGCGAATGTTTCATGGCAGCCCCACCGGGTCCGGCTTCGTTGTGAACTTCGCCGCGACTCCGGGTTCGCAAAATCTCGGCGTAGTACCGAGCCATAGCGAAGGTACGTAGCTGGATGGCAGCCCCACCGGGAATCGAACCCGGCTTTCCTGGATGAGAACCAAGTGTCCTAGCCGATAGACGATGGGGCCGCGGCTATTGCGCTGATTTCAATAAAGCCCGCGGAGTATAGCAAAGGGCACCTGACCCACAAGCAATAGGGCCCTTTACGGCGTTTCGCACTATAAAAAACGGCACCTCTCTTGTGAAGAGGTGCCTCAATCTGGAGATCAATCAACGTGACTGATCATTCTGTTCCGTCTCGTGCCCGCATGGCACCATTTCCCGGCCCCGGCCGGAACGCTTCTGGCGCAGTAAGCGCCATAGTGGCTCGTGACCGAAACATGTACGTGCTTCTCTCAAGATGTGCGCGCATACATGTATTCTCCGTGTTGTGGAAAGAAACAAAAAACGCTACATCCAGTCAATCACTGCACGAGCTCATCCGCAACCACATCTCACTTTTTGCGCTTCAAGTCCTCATACGTGCGGAAATACGCGCTTCCGGCTTCGCCAAGTACCCCAAAAAAACCGCGTGCGAACGCCGCTGCATTACCGGCAACACCTTTCGGCATCTTCCCCTTCTTCGGAGCGGCCTTCGCTTGTTTTTCCATCGTCGCAAAACCCCACTCGATCGCTTTGTCGATGCCGTGCTGCACATGGGCGTACGAATTGCCGAGGAGCCGCGCGAAACTTTTAAGTTGGTCAGCCATACGGAAAGTATACCGCGCTTCAGAGATACCCCAGCCAAAAAAGTCCCCAACCCAGGAGTAGCGCATCGGTCAGACCGTGGCTCAGCCATGCGGCGTGGGCGCCGCCCGGACGGCGCAGGATGAAACTCCAACACGTGCCCGCGAGCGCGAGGCCGATCGTGATAAGCGCCACGATGAGATTCGGCAATTCGACCGGCAACACGAGAATAATGAAGCAGTGCATCGCGCTGAACAGGAACGCCGAGACGGCGATGCCCGCGGCGTCGCCCATCCTTTTCGCAATCTCTCGATCGAGCCACACGCGAAAGTGAAGTTCTTCGAGTGCGGAGTTCACGACGGCGAGGAACGCGACGATCAAGACGGCGGCGAGCGGCGACGCGGCGAAGCGCAGGTCCATCCCCGCACGAATCGCCATGGGGTCCATGCCGAACGGTTCCGAGAGCATGAGAATCAATGCAATGGCCGTACCGGTGAACGCGCAGGAAAAACCGACCGCAACGAGCAGCAAACGCCACGACGGCCGCGGCTCGGACACGGGCCACACGACCGACCACCCCCGCTCTCCATGCATAAATCTCCACGCGGCGGGCACGAGCAGCTGCGGAATTTTATAGAGTGACTGCAGACCGTAGCCCCAGAGTCCTGCGGCGATCGTCAGGGCTTTGACGCCGAAGGGCAACGCGGCAAGGAGGAGGAGAAGCATCATCACACGTGATGGTATCCCGATCCCTTCAGGATTTCCGTCGCGCGGTAGAGCTGCTCCAAAAACACGACGCGGCACAGCTCGTGCGGGAGCGTCATGTCGGAGAGGCGGATCTTCTTGCCCGCGTGTTTCACGTCGTCGACCAATCCGTAGGCTCCGCCCAACATGAACACGAGGTGCGTGCCTTGGTCCTTCGCCGCACCGATAAGCACGGAAAACTGCGCGCTCGTCATCCCCTTGCCAGTCTCGTCGAGCACGAAGAGCGCCCCGCCGATCTTGTTCGCGCTATCGATGAGTCGCGCGGATTCATCGCGCTGCTGCTTGTCCGGATCTTTCTCCTTGCTCGGCGGCAGCTCCACGACGTCGAGCTTCGCCGCGCGTTCCAGCCGTTCCAGATACTGCGCGCAGCCGTCTTTGGCCCAGGCTTCTTTCACGGCGCCGATGCAGAGAAGGGTGATGCGTTGCATTTAATGCTTTTGGAGAACCGAGACCGTCTCGATGTGCGCGGTGTGCGGGAACATATCGACCGGTTGGATCGTACGCAGATCGTAGCCTGATTTGAGGAGCACGCCGAGATCGCGGGCGAAAGTCGCCGTGTTACACGAGACGTACACGATCGTGCGGGGCGAATGCGCGATAATCGATTCGAGCGCGGCCGGGTGCATGCCCGCGCGCGGCGGGTCCACGATGATCACGTCGAAAGCGTACTTACCTCCGGGCTTCAACTGGTCCTTCAGCACCTGTTCGCTGCGGCCCTTGTAGAAGCTGATGTTGCCGATGCGGTTTTTGCCCGCGGACGCCAAGGCATCCTCCACCGCGGTGGGGTGGCTCTCGATACCCACGACCTTCTGCGCGTAGCGTGCGAGATACTGGCCGATCGTGCCCATGCCGCAGTACGCGTCGAGCACGGTGTCGCTCTGCTTGATCTCCGCGACCTGCGAGATCGCGTGGTAGAGCTTCTCGGCGGCGAAAGTGTTGGTCTGGAAAAACGAAAACGGCGAGATGTCGAACTCGAGGTCGAAGAGGCGTTCCTTGATCGTCGTCTTGCCGACGAGTGGATACACCGGCGGGTTCTCGGGCTTATCGTTGAGGCCTGTGCTTTCGATGATGAGCAGCGACGCCAGCCCGGGGCGGCCTCCGAAGCGCATGAAGTGTTGGAACAACGGTTCGAGTTCTTTCTTTTTGCCATTCACCATGAAGCCGATCATGTGCTCGCCCGTGTGCATGCCACGGCGCAGGAGGAGGTTGCGGAGCAGTCCCTTGTGCGTCTTGGGGTTGTAGACCGGGAGCCTCGTCTGCTCCATGAAGCGGCGCACGTCCATGAGGAGCATCGAGAGTGATTCGTCGTACAGGTGGCACTCGGTGATCGGCAGCACGGTCGACCATTCGTTGGGTTGGTGGAACCCAATCGTCGGGCCTTCGTCGAAGAACTTTTTCTTTCCGTTCACGTCCTCGCTGCGCATCGACGTGAAGCCGAAGCTCATCTCCAGCTTGTTACGGTAATTGAACACCTGCGGGCTCGGGA
>CAYGDM010000039.1:0-10718 GCA_964348685.1 uncultured Candidatus Peribacteria bacterium
GCCGTCGGCAGCGGGTGCCGTGCCAGACTGCAATACAACGCTGATCGGTCCGTCGCCGAGGGCGACGATTTCTTCGTTCGACATTTCCACGTGCCACAGACTGCTAGAGGTGGCGCCGAACGATACGTAGTACCAGTTTTTGTGAACGGGCGTGCAGAACTCGACGTGCGTGGAGCAATACTGCTGCGTCCAGTTGGCGACCGCCATGTTCGCTTTGGCCATCGCGGCCGCGCGCATCGATACGGCGTCGTTCGCGGATGAAACGGACGCAGCGGATGATGCCGGTGCCGGAACGCTCGAGGGAATGGCGGCCACGGAAGACTTCGACGAAACCGGAGCCGGGACGCTGCTCACCGCCATGCGCGAAGACGACGTCGCGACAGACGAGATCGTTTCGGACGATGATGACGATTCGATCGACGAGGCCTCGGATGACGAGCTCTCAACGAGTTCCGCGATGCGTTCGACGCGCATGATGATGCCGCCGCCTTCGACGGTCGGGCGCGTAGCGCCGAACGCTTCGACATCGAGGTTCAGGTAGTCGTCGAGCACGAGTCCGTCGGATTCGAGCAGGATGAAGCGTCCATCTTCGAGTTCGAGGCGGTGCGAGCCTTCCATGTAGATGCTGGTACCGAGGGGTAGCAGGCGTCCGCGATAAATCACGTTGTTGGTTTCGCGGACGGAGGAGGTTTGTTCGCCGTCGTCGATTGGCGGGGTCGTGTTAAGCCACGAACAGCCCGCAAGTGGCAATAATGCAAGAGAAACGAGAAGTGAGCGCTTCATAAGGAGGTGGGAGGAGGCAGAAGTATACCCGCAGGACGGGCCGTCTCAATGGACGACGAAGCCGTGCGCTGGTTCTTTCCTATTTGGCTTTGAGCCGGGCTATACTGTGTACGGAGGGATGGCAGAGTTGGTCGATCGCGCCTGACTTGAAATCAGGTAGACCGCAAGGTCTCGTGGGTTCGAATCCCACTCCCTCCGCCACCCGGCTTCGCTTCCGAGCTACGCCGCGGTTTCCATCACTTCTATGAAAATCTACGTCTGCCACTCCACCGGCTTCGACTTCGCGAAAGAATTGTACGAACCGCTGAAGGCGGTCGCGGGCCACGAGTTCGTGTTTCCGCATGAGAAGAGTGATAACGCGCATTCGAAAGACAGCATCGCGTCGTGCGACCTCGTGCTCGCGGAAGTGTCGTATCCGTCGACGGGGATGGGCATCGAGCTCGGATGGGCAGATGCTGCAGGGGTTCCGATCGTATGTGTTCATCGCAGCGATGCGAAACCGTCGTCCGCGCTGCGGCATGTCGCGAAAGACATCGTCGCGTACGACGGATCGGCCGACCTCGTAGAGAAGATCGGCGTGATCGTCGGGAAATTGTCCTGATCATTCCTCGTCGTCCGTCCCGAATTGGATCTCCTGACTGAGCCGTTTGCGGAGTTCGTCGTTGCTCGGGAGCTTATCGGCCGGGACGGTGCGTTCGGCCCAGACCGCGCGGAGTTCTTCGAGGTAGCCGGGTTCCGATTTCAGGCGTTCGATGAACGGTTCCGTGCGTTCGCGGAAGCGGCTGACGTGCACGTGGTGCAGCATGCCGAACACGCAGGTGACGAGCGCGTCTTCACCGCCCATGACTTCCGTGCGGATTTCTTCTTCGATCGCGTTTTGAATGCTGTCGACGTCGAGGCCCGCGAAGAACAGAAGATCTTCGGCTTTGCCCGACGGGTAGAACTGCGTGAGGCCGAGGCGGCGAAGCGAGCAGGGGAGTTGGAAGTCGGCGATAAGGTCCGCGATCTGGCTGGCCAGACCGCCTTCGATGTTGTGGTCTTCGACCACGATGAGGTGCGTGGTTTCGAGCGCGGCGGCGATGATCGTGGCCGCGTCGAGCGGGCGCAGGCAGCCGACGTTGATCACGCGGATCGAGACGTCCGTGTTTTCACTCATGTAGCGCTCCGCGGCTTCGACTGCCGCGTGGATCGTGATGCCCGTCGCGAGGACGGTCAGCCGGTCGCTGCGGTCCGCTTTGCCGCGGATGAGGTCGGCCTTGCCGTCGAACACGTAGTCCTTGCCGTAGATCGGTTCGCCGCCCGGCGTGAGGAGTTGTGGATGGTCGCAGCGGCTCGAGAACACGTACACGCTCTGATGGCCTTCGGCGATGATCTCCAGCGATTTTTCGGCCATGGCCGCGGCTTGATTGCTGTCGCCGGGCATCCAGACCTGCGTGTGGCGGTAGGGAATGTTCAGGTAGTTCTGCTCCTGGTGCGTTTCTCCATCTTCGCCGACCGAGACGCCCGCGTGCGTGCAGTCGTGGATCACACCGCAGCGCGTGTGGCCGCAGTTGATGTCGATCAGGCGTGCCGATGCCCTCGCTTCGTTCGTGCCGAATGCGGCGAAGGTGTAGGTGACCGGCAGCAAGCCTGCTTGGCGGAGACCTGCGGCCATCATGTACATGTTTCCTTCCGCCACACCGACGTTGATGACACGCGTGGGGAATTCTTTGAGCAACTTATCGAAACCGCCGGAGGCACCCAGGTCCGCGTGCAACACGACGATGCGGTCGTCGCCTTTCATGATGTTTTTCAAATGGGTCGCGCCGAAATCTTTGCGTGCGGCGCCTTTGTCTTTCGTCACCACGCGCGCGTAGTCCTTCGCGAGCGCGAACGGGAGGATAATGTCGGTTTCGACCTGCGGTTTCGCGGCGACGCGCTTCAGTTCGGTTTGGCGGTAGGGTTCGTACGCTGCCTTTGCATCGGCAAGTGGTGTGAGGCCGGCGATCGCTTTTTCGGAATCTTCTTTGCTGAGCGGCGAACCGTGGTAGTTCTTCGCGCCGGTGTTGCTGCCTTCTTCCATGAACGAAATGCCGTGGCCCATCGTCGTGTAGTAACAGACGAACGTCGGGCGCTTGGAGTTCGACAATTTGTCAGCTTCTTCTAATGCCGCGACGACCTGCGCGGGATCGTTACCGTCCTGCACTTCGATCACGTTCCATCCGCATGCTTCGGCGATCGACGCCATGTCCGTCGCGAACGATTTGCTCGGGAGGTCGCTGAGCTGGATGTCGTTCCAGTCTCCGTGCACCACCAAGTTGTCGAGCTGCAAGTGCGATGCCAAACGAAATGCTTCGAGCACCTGGCCCTCTTGGCTGTCGCCGTCGGCGAGGAGGACGTCGACCATGCCTGGTTTCTTTTGGTACTTCAGGCCGTAGGCCGTGCCGAGGCCGTGCGAGACGCCTTTGCCAAGCGGGCCCGTGCCGAAGGGAATGTCGCCGATGCCGGCTTCCACGTGGCCCGGGAGGCCCGACGGAATGCGGAACGTTTCGATGATTTTTTCAGGAGAGGACAGTCGTTCATCGCCGGCTGCGCGTCCGAACATCCACTGGAGGCCGTACGCGAGGAGGCTCAAGTGGCCCGCCGAATAGCGCATCGGTTGGTCCTTCGACGGGTCGCGGTGCTTGGTGACGAAGTACGCGAACGTGAACGACGACAGCGGTCCGCCCGGGTGGCCCGAAGCATGTTCGGTCGGCGCCCGAGCGCAGAGGTGGCACAGAATCTGGTGAGCCGCCGTATAGCCCGCCATGTCTTCATCCGACACCTTCGCCGCTTCCACGGGTCCGATCCACAGGCGCGTGCCGCGTTCGAGCGTTCCGGCGATGCGTTTGAGTGACGCGGGGACGTCGTGGGCTCCTTGAAGTGCGGTGGGACTGGGGCGGTTGGTCATGGACGTAGGGTACTCAATGCCGCTTCCTCGCGCCATCAAAGGAAAGAAAGTTTGTCGTCACACGTCTTCTCATACGATATTCCCCCTTTTTTGTATGGCCACCCCTCAAGAAATCCACGGTAAGCGCGTCGAAGCCGAGCGCCAAGCCAAAGACGGCATGGTGAAGCTCGTGCATGCGAAAGAGCTGGAGAAACAGGCGATGGCCGCCGAAGTGCGGATGAAGCAGGAAGAAATGAAGAAGGCGCAGGAAGAATTGCAGAGGCAGCAAAAGGATTTGGCGAAGATGCGCGCGAATGCGCCGTCGTGATTATTTCGTCACCACCAACATGCGTTTCGGTCCGCTGCGGATCGTGTCGACGCTGCCGTTCCAGTCGTGGATCGCGTCCATGATCGTCTGCTTGGCGTAGCTGTAGTATTCGCCGCGCTTGGTGCCCACGTCGTGCGTGATGAAGTTGCTGCCGTCATACCCAAGAATAACGAGTACATGGTACGGCGGGCCATCGCCGGAGTAGTACGGGTTGCCGATGTCCTGGCCCGCGAGCGGGACGATCACGGGGTTTCCCTTCGCGAGTTCTTGCTCGATGCGTGCAGCCGTCACGTCCGATCCTTCGACGACCGTCGTGTTGTACCCGAACATTTCCTGGGCGACGATCGCAAGCTGCTTCATGTCGATGTCGACCGGCAGGCCTTTTGATTCTTCATGGTCGACCATCGCGAGGATCTCCGTGTTCATGATCGTCGGGTTCAGCGCCGTGCCTTCGAGGAAGTGACGGACGATGATCAGGGACGATTCTTCGCACGCTTCGTCGTACGGAGGATCCCAGCTGCCGAGCGGGGCCTGGCTGGCGAAATCCATCTCGAGACGCACGCTGCCCGGCTGTGAGACCGGCGACGTGGGTGTGGGCGCGATGGACGATGTTACCGCGACGGGGGCTTTCGATGATGTGATGACGACCGCCTTGCTGCTGGAGCTGCCGAAGGGCGACGGAATATCGACGTCGGGCAGGGGATTGGTGAAGAACGTGTATGCCGATGCGGTGCTGACCCCGATCACGAGGAGAGCGAGGAAGAGTTTCCAGGAGGAGGATTTGTTCATAGGTGAGGAGAGTATAGAGGAGAAGACGAATGCCGCTTCATTGTCTTTCTGATATAGTCGGACCATGAAACACGTCTTCGTTGCAGTCCTGTCGTTGCTGATGATTCCCGCCGCCCATGCCGCATGGTTGCAGGTGGAAATAGAAGGCGAGGTTGTGACGTTTACGGACGTAGCCAAAAATGCTTGGTACGTGGAATACGTTCAGGACGCGGTCGAAGGAGGTATTGCTTCGGGATACAAGAATGAGAGCGGCGAATTGACGGGAAAGTTCGGCCCCGGCGACAACGTTACCGTTGCCCAAGCGTTGAAAATGGCATCCGAATCGGCCGGTTATGATGAAGTGGCATACGATGAAGCTGTCCGGCCTGGATGCCTCAATCATTGGGTATGCGCGTACATCGCGGTCGCTCAGAAGGAGGAGCTGTCGCTCTTCGCGGATCGCCCCGGCTACGACCGTCCCGCGACGCGCGCGGAAGTCGCGTTGCTGTTTTTTGAGCTCTTTGATCTTTCCCCGGATGATTCCTTCGTGCAGCTTCCGTTCGAAGACGTCGATCCGACGTCGCCCTCTGCGGTGGCGATACAAGTCGAATATGATCTTGGAATCATTCGCGGCGATGAGCCGGTCGATGGTGGTGTAATCCGCTATTTCCGGCCGAATGATCCGATCAATCGCGCGGAATTCTTGAAAATCGCGTATCAGTTCTATGGCAATTTTGATCGCCCAGGCGCGAGCAAATCTCCCTCTTCAAGCACGACGGGTGAAATTCATACGATCGAATACCAAGGTGATTACAGCGGATTTTGGCCAAAATCGTTGACGATCAAGGCAGGTGATACCGTTCGTTTCATCAATGTGGAAGACGACGATGTCCAAGTGGCTTCCGATCCGCATCCGACGCACGTTTTTCATCCGGAATTGAATTATGAAGGATTGCTGGAGATCGGGGATGAATTTAATGTTCTCTTGGAAAAAGGTACGTATACGTATCACAATCATTACGAGTCTTCTAATAAGGGCACGATTATCGTTGAAGACTAAGATTCTCTTTCCCTCTTCTTGTTATGAAAATCTTCCTCGATACCGCGAACGTCGAACAAGTCGCCGAGATCGCCTCGTGGGGCATCCTCGATGGTGTCACCACCAACCCGAGCCTTGTCGCCAAGGAAGGGAAAGAATTTAAGCCGACGATCCTCGCGATGTGCGAGTTGGTTCCGTGCGTGTCGGCGCAGGTGACCGCGACGACCGCGGAAGAGATGATCAAGCAGGGCGAGGAGTACGCGTCGTGGCACAAGCACGTTGTGGTGAAAGTCCCGATGACGGTCGAAGGATTGAAAGTGCTAAAAGTGTTGTCCGCCAAGAAGATCAAAACGAACGTCACGCTCATTTTCTCGGTGGAGCAAGCCGTGCTCGCCGCCAAGAACGGGGCCACGATCGTGAGCCCGTTCGTCGGCCGCCTCGACGACAAGGGTGTCGACGGCATGCAGGTCGTTGCCGATATTCTCACTGCGTTCAAAAACTACGGTTTCACGACCGAAGTCCTCGTCGCGTCGGTCCGCAACGTCGAACACGTGCATCGGTCTCTCCTCATGGGCGCGCACATCGCCACGATGCCGCACAAGGTCGTGACGGAACTGGTGAAGCACGAGCTGACGGACGTGGGGCTCAAGAAGTTCCAGGACGATTGGGATAGTGTGAAGAAGTGAGGTTTTGGAGCATTGATAGGTGATGAAATCATTGTAGAATGCATTACCCCTTTACATCGGTAACGGGGTTTTTGTTTCACAGCACCGACAAGAACAAGGAGTGACGTATGTCACAGGTACAGCCCTTTCGTTGGGCGATCGCAGGGTATGGAAGTGTCGCCGCCGGCGGACATCACCAGGGCATTCTTCGGAATCAGCAGACGTTGGTGGGATTCACGACGACGAAAAGAGCCGTTCAACACGGCGACACGTCGCGGATGGCATTCAACATGGGTCCCGTGATCGCGCCGTTTGATGCGTCCCGGATGATCGTCGCCGGCCGTCCGGATGATGAGTGGTTGGAGCGGCTGCGGGGAAACGTCGATGCGATTGTCGTGTCGACATCTTCTCCCACCCATCTCGAGGTCGCGGGATACATCTTGAAAGCGGGATTCGATTGTTTCGTGGAAAAACCGCTCGCGTTGAATTTCAAGGATGGAAACCGTATCAACGAAATCGCGAAGGCGGCCGGTCGAAAGTTGTTGGTGGCGCACGTGCTGCCTGCTATCGCGCCGTTCGCGTACTTGCGGAAGATGATTCTCGAGAAAGGATTGGAAAATCTCCGCACGTTGACGATGGAGCGGTACGTTCCGTGGTCATTAGTGGAGGCAGACGATCCGAAAGCGCACGGTGAAGGGTTCTTCATGGATCTAGGTATCCACGACCTTCATTTCGTCGCCAGTCTGGGAGCCGACGCGACGCTCAGCGGCCTGACTCCAAAAAAGCGGTTTGGAAACCTCCAGTTCGCCGAAGTGAAAATCAATCTTGATGGATTCGATCGCGCCGATGTCACGGTGAAAGCGGGCGCGACGGAAAAAGTCACGGGTTTCTATCACGGGTTCTTTGCGAGGTTCAGCGATACGTCGACCCTGACGTACGATGGCACGGTCTTGAAGCGGCATACGACCGTGATTGAACTGCCCGCGCAGCCGCCGGCGGATTTCTTCGGCGACGAATTGATCCTGGCGGCTGGGTATTTCCGTGGCGAGAAGGATCCCGGCTATCTCGGCGTGGATTACGCCCTGAGGGCCCTTCAGATCATCGGTTTGGCATCGTCCTAAGATGCATTCCAGTTTCTTGTCGGCATCAGCGCCCATGCACCGGTTCTCCGGGGCATGGGCCTTTTCTTCGTGCTACAATCCTGGCATATGCAGCAACTCGCAGTCATAGGCCTTTCGACGATGGGCGCCAACCTCGCCCGCAACGCCGCCCGCAACGGTGCGACGGTCGTTGTCTTCAACCGCACGACGGAAAAGGCGGAAGAGTTCATGGCGAAGCACGGCAACGAAGGAAAGTTTGTCCTGGCCACCACGCTGCCGGAGATCGTGAAGTCGATGCAGGCGCCGCGCGCGGTGCTTGTGATGGTGAAAGACAGTGGTGTCGACGCCGTGATCGAAGAGCTCGCGCCGCTCCTCTCGAAGGGCGACGTGATCATCGACGGCGGCAACAGTCACTATCGCGAAACGCAGCGCCGCGAGAAGAAAGTCGCCGCACGCGGGGTGAAGTACGTTGGCATGGGAGTCTCCGGTGGCGAAGAAGGAGCATTGAACGGACCCAGTATGATGCCCGGCGGCGACAAAGCCGCGCTCGAACCGCTGATGCCGCTTTTCCGAAAGATGTCCGCCGATGACGGCGCGGGCGGGGAATGCGTCGCACATATCGGCCCGGATGGCGCGGGCCATTTCGTGAAGATGGTCCATAATGGCATCGAGTACGCCGTCATGCAGCTCCTCGCCGAGGCGTACCACCTGCTCGGTTCGGTCGGCAAAATGACGAACGACCAGATGGCCGATCTGTTCGCATCATGGAACACGGACGGAAATCTGTCGTCGTTCCTCACGGAGATCACGGTGACGGCGCTCCGGAAGAAAGACGACGTGACGGGCGAGCCTCTCCTCGACGTCATCATGGATAAGTCGGGTCAGAAGGGGACGGGTCGTTGGACGGTCGAAGCGGGCTTCGAGTACGCCGTGTCGGTCCCGAGCATCACCGCAGCCGTCGACGCGCGCATCGTCTCGGGTGGGAAAGACTTTCGCGTTGCGCAGGCAAAGCGCGACGCACTGTACGGCGATACGTCGTATCACCTCGAAAACTTCGTCGACGCCGTGAAGGTCGCGCTCGAACTCTCAATCATCAACGCATACGCGCAAGGGTTCCAGCTGTTGTCGGCCGCGTCGGTCGAAGAGAAGTGGGATTTGAACCTCAGCGAGATCTGCCGCATCTGGCGCGGCGGCTGCATCATTCGCAGCGCGCTTTTGCCGCAGTACCAAAAAATCTTCGCCGGCGACATGGCGGCCGCGGAAAACCTCCGCGCGCGGTTCGGCAAAGAAGAGCAGCTCCAGTGGCGCCACGTCGTCGCCACCGGTCCGCTCCACGCGATCCCGCTGCCTGCGATGTCGGCATCGCTCTCGTACTACGACGCCTACCGCACGGCGCGCCTGCCCCAAAACCTCATCGCCGCGCAGCGCGACCTCTTCGGGGCGCACACGTTCGAAAGGATTGATAAGGACGGGAATTTCCACGTAGAGTGGGCTAATTGACGTAATTGCACTCTACATTCAAAATAGCACTGTTCTTTGAGAGCATCGGCATCGTTTACGGTTCCCGGAGGCGAACATTCTGCGCCCTATGCGGACGCAGTGTTGTTCGTCTTCGACGGACCCGAGCCGGCGGTTCACCGGTTTCATGTAGGAGAGAAGTCATGTCGAACGTTCGTCCTATCAAGCAGCGCAAAGTAGATGTCGTTATGGACAGACTGCGAGCAGCAGGCATTTCCTATGATCGTTTTATGGGAATTCTGTCCGCCACCCCGGAACAGGTCAGTGCCGTCGAGGCCGCATGGCCGCCCGCTCCCGTGCCCGTTGTGAAAACAATCGTGCGTGACGGGGTATCGGTATCGATGAGGCGCGTATTCGAAGATCGCCGTCCCCATGCGATATTCAATCCGCAATTCGAGGAGTCGCGATTTGGTTCGTTTCACGCGCCGATCGACGTTCCAACGGACGGGTGGTTCGATTTCTTCGACATCGGATGGAGCGTCCATAAAATCCGAAAGCATTGCCGTAGTCGCAGCATTCCCATCATGTCGAGTTTCACGGACTACGAATATTTATGGGAATACCCTGGGATGCTGCACACGGACGAGCCTCGTTTCAGGAGAATATTCTTTCGTTCGGAAGAATCCTCGTTCATTTTATTTGGAACGCCGGAGGATGCGGTGCGACAAGTCCAAGAGCACCAGGGTGTAGTGGTTCCGTCTGCCCGAATTCTCGTGATGGCACTTTTGCATTACTGGTTCAGCCATAGACATGAATGGCAATCGGAAGAAATGCTTACGTTCCAGCACTTCGCGTACGTCAGCAATGATGTTCTTCCGAACGGGAAAAACTTGCGCGTCGGGTTTTACAACGGTGAAATCGACGTGACGTTCCGTCTTGGAACGGCAAGCCAGTATGGGCGAAGGCTCTACGTCCCGCGGCTCGCGGCGTGAACGATGTCGATGGTCGAAGAAAAATCATCCTTGGGGGTACCGGTTCGTCCGCGTGCCCCCTTTTATTGCGTCAACAACGCCGCGCCGATCATGCCGGCGTTCTTCGTTGTTGCAGAAACTATTTTCGGGAGCGGGGTGCCGGGAAGGATCCACTTCTTCAATTCCTTCTCGATCGCGTCGACGTGGTTGGCGAGCGAATGGCCCGCTGCGCCGCCGAAGACGATGAGGTCGGGGTCGAGCAGGTAGAGGAGGTTCGTGCAGAGCCACGCGACCTCGCGGTAAATGTCGGGTTGCATGAACGAACACGCAGCGCCGTCGAGGTAGTCTTCCGGCGTTTGCGCCGCCTCGCAGCGTTTGCCCATCGCGGTGCCCGAGAGGTATTGCTCCACTTCGCCCCGTGTGTCGTCGCTTTCGTACGGCACTTCGCCGGGCCGCAGCAGCATGTGGCCGATCTCCGCCGCGTAACCGTGCGCACCTTCGAAGACCTTGCCGTCGATCACGATGCCGCCGCCGACTCCCGTGCCGAAGGTGATGCCCACGACGACGCCCTTGCCCTTCGCCGCGCCCATGCGCGTGTTGTGCGACACCAACACGTATTTCAGTCCCCACGCGCCGCCGAGCGCGCTCTCCTCGCGTAGCCGCCCGACGACGGTGGTCATGCCGCCCCCCGCATCGCG
>CAYGDM010000040.1:0-10636 GCA_964348685.1 uncultured Candidatus Peribacteria bacterium
CCATGCGCTGCGTTGGAAGAGCCCCGGAAACGGCAATCCGGACGGATTCCCGGGGTGGCACATCGAATGCAGTGCGATGAGCCGTGCGATGCTCGGCGACACGCTCGATCTGCACACCGGCGGCGAGGACAACATCTTCCCGCACCACGAGTGCGAGATCGCCCAGAGCGAGGCTGTGACGGGCAAACAGTTCGTCCGGATGTGGCTGCACAAGCGCAGAATCGATCTGGAGGGCGAAAAAATGTCAAAGAGTCTTGGCAATGTGGTAACTCTTCATGACATTTTAGCCAAAAACTACGAGGCGATGGACCTCCGCTTCTATTTGCTCTCGGTGCACTACCGCACGAACTTGAAGTTCACCTGGAAGGGGATGGACGACGCTCGCGACGCCCGCCGCAAGATCGCCGATGCGTTCGCAAAGGTCGATCATCGTTCGTCGGAAGACGCGGTGCACGCGACGATGGATGTCGTCGCCAACGACGTGCGTGAACACGTCGAAGAATTCCGCAGGTCGATGGACAGCGATCTCAACGCGCCGGCCGCGCTCGCTGCCGTGCACGCCGTCACGAAGCTTATCAACACGCTCGAGTCCCGCGAGGTCGTGGAATACTCTGATGCCGACCTCGGCGCGCTGCGCGATTTCATTTCGTTGGCGCGCGAGACCTTCGGCTGTTTCGACGCCCCGAAGCAGACGCGCACGCCGGCCGATGTCGTTGCGCTCATCGAAGAACGTGAAATCGCCAGGACGGGGAAAAACTTTGCTGAAAGTGATCGTTTGCGCCAAGAGATCGAAAAGAGGGGCTATACGGTGAAAGACACGGCGAAGGGCCAAGAGGTTCGGAAAAATTGATCCTGGGGCATTCCTGCGATGAGGGATTGCGCGGCAGCTTTTTATTCGTAGGATACGCCCACCTGCAGCCGTCCCCCTTGAGCATCGACGCTCGGGCTCGCAGGATTGTTGTTTCAGCCCGCCGTAGAAAGGAATTCGATCATGTTGGTTTTGTCCCGTAAGAAGAACGAAAGTATCGTCATTAATAACGACGTTACGATCGTTGTCGTAGAAATCCGCGGAGACAAGGTTCGCTTGGGCGTGGAAGCGCCGAAGGAGATCCCGGTTCACCGCCGCGAGGTGTACGACGCCATCAGGCGGAACGAGCAGGCTCATCTCGAGCAGCCTGGTACCGCTGAAGGTTAACTCATTCACTCGTTGCCTGTCGGTTCGCCGACAGGGGACACCGTCATCATCAAGACCAGTAACGCACCCGCGTTACTGGTCTTCTCCATGTCCACGCTTTTCCACCTGTACCACTGCCTTTCTTGGCCTCCCGGTATGGCCGCTTTGACGTCGGAGTATGGTTCTCTTTCCATGCTCTTTCATGAATAGGCTGTTTCTCACCTGTTTTTTCACGTTTTACTGTTGAATGTGCCATATACATGCCTAAAACATATGATTCTCTTCCTTAATAACCACTTAATAGGGTAAAAAGTAAAGTTAGCTATATGCATTGTAAAGTTTTACATACTCATTCCTCGCAAAATGCATAGTTTTCTCGACCAAGCTCTTGAACAAAAAAGTTGATTCATCAGCGTTCCGTCAGTCCGGCAAGGTCTTTTTTTGAGTTGCGACCGTCGTTTGATTCCGTGAATTGCCGGTGAAATCGTCGTCTAAATACGCGATTCTCGCCTTTTTAAAGAAGAGAATGTGCAACCCGGTTATTCGTGTCATGCGTAACACGGGGCATGCGGAGTCGTTTGTAGGTGTGCACGCGAATGGTGCGCGTCTTGCCTCTAAAAAGGGCTTCGCTACCATCCTCGTAACCCACTTTTCCTCAAGATTAGTGGAACGTGCACGTTCATTCACACACCGGCACCTCGCGTAGGGACTTTCCCTCCGCCGAGCATCTCACGTCCCCGAAAGGCGTTGTCACCCTGAGTTCATCGAAGGGCTGACTTCCTTATATATAGGGACCGTGCATGAACGGGTCCTCGCATGGCTTTGACCAACGTATCAATCTGTATCTCCTCTTTATTGTTAAGGAGCGGCAGTCCCGCGCATGCGGGATCGTGCTCCCCGATACACCGGTGGATACGTCACAGCGAACGGACCACCTTTCCACAATCAACTCACACACAGAAACCTCAACAGGTTTTTTTCTTTATTATTTCTACAACTCCTACCCTATGAACAATTCGTTCAAAAAGTTGTTCGCAGGAGTGTCGGCCGCCGCGATCGCCCTTACCCAAGTGGGTACGGTCCTCGCTGCATACTCCGACGTTCCGGCTGGAGTCTGGTACGAAGAGGCTGTCGAATCCTTCCAGGATGACGGCTACCTCGACGCTTCCCAGACTCGTTTCCGCGGAAACGACAACGCAAACCGCGCAGAATTCATCAAGCTCGTCGTCGAGCTGAACGGTGGCATCCTTTCGACGCCCCCGGCAGTTCCGTCGTTCGACGATGTCCGCCCAGGCGCTTGGTACTACTCCTACATGGAGGAAGCCGCCAAGGAAGGTTGGGTCAAGGGTGACAACAACTGCTACGGCAGCCACCCCTGCTACGCCCGCCCGGCTGCGAACATCAACCGCGCTGAAGCCGCTGCACTCATCGTGCGCGCTTTCGGTCTTGACGCTACCGGCGACGCTCCCGAGTTCGTGGACGTCCCGAATGGCCAGTGGTACACGGATGCCGTTCAGACGGCCGCCGACCACTGTGTCGTTCAGGGTGACGACACGACGGGCCGCGCCCGCCCGGCTGACTTCATGAACCGCGCGGAAATGGTCGTCATGCTTCACCGCGTCGACCAGGGTCTCGTCTACGGTGTCGACTGCGACAATGACGATACCACCGCCGATCCGATGATCTCGGACGTTGTGGCCACCGACGCTTCCACGATTGAAGTCGAATTCAACGTCGACATCAGCGAGGACACGATGGCTGACCAGTTCATGGTCTCCGGCGCTTCCGACATCGACGTCGAGTCCATCTCGTGGATCAACGATTCCACGGTTGAACTCGGTTTGTCCGAGTCGTTGGACGCTGGCGAGGACTACACGTTGACGGCCGAAGACATCGAAACGGCTGGCGGCGACACGTTCTCTGACAGCATGGACTTCGAAGGTTTCACGGACCGCGTGGTCGGTGAAGGCACCCTCGAAGTATCCCTCTCTTCCAGCAACCCGTCCGGCGACACGGTGCCCAAGGGCGCTGTTGGCGTCGTGTTCACGTCCCTGGACCTCACGGCCGACTGTGCCGATGATGTCTGGATCGATGAAATCACGGTCTTGCACGAAGGTTTCGGTGCTGAAACCGACATCGATGGTCTCTACTTGGCCATGGATGGCGGTCGCATCTCCCGCAAGCGCACCCTCGATTCCCAGGATCAGACCGCTTCCCTCCGCTTGAGCGATCCGCTCATGGTCGAGGCTTGCGAAACGATCACGGTCGATATCGTTGGTGATATCACGACGGGCGCCACGGCGTCCGCCGAGCACAACTTTGCGGTCGAATTGCCGTCCGACGTTCAGAGCAACGCTCTCGACACGGAAGGCACGTTCCCGCTCCGCGGCAACACGTTCCGCATCGCTACGGTGACGTCCGGCACGCTGACCGCAACGTATCGCACGGTTTCCCCCGATGAGGTGGAAGTCGGTGACGAATCCGTTGTGATCGGTAAGTTCGAACTCTCCACGAACTCCGTCGAAGACCAGACGATCTACTCGATGACCCTCGAGCAGAACGGTACGGCCGGCGATGGTGATTACCAGAACATCCACATCGCTCGCACGGACGGCACGATTCTCACGAACGCTGTCGTTTCCTCGACGGGCGACTTTGTGACGTTGACGTTCGACCCCCCGTTCACGATCCTCGAAGGTGACAAGATCACCCTCGAAGTGCTCGCGGACATCACGGGCGGCGCCAGCGACACGCTCCAAATGCAGTTTGAAGAAGACAGCGACATCTTCGCTGTGGGTTCCCTCTACGGCTTCGGCGTTAACGGCCAGCTGTACGGTTCCCAGGTCACGCGTTCCGGCACGGCCGACATCGTGACGATCCAGGCCGGCGAACTCACGATCGAGATCGACGGACCGACGCAGCAGAAGTTCACGCGCGATGACGATGACGCGATTCTCGCGAACTTCGAAATCGTGACGGGTGGCGATTCTATCGACATCCGCGACTTCTTCGTCGCTATCGAAGGCACGACGTCCACGGGCGCCGGTCTTCTCACGGGCGGCAACACCTCCACGGATGCCATCTCGGAAATCCTCGAGGACGTTGAACTCCGCAACACGCGCACGGGCCAGTCCGTGTCCGCTGTCCGCTTGACGGACTCCGGCACGAACGGCACGGGTGCTGCTGACTGCGACCCCACCACGACGACTGGTTGTACGTTCCAGATCTACCGCTTCGACGACTTCGAAGTTGACGGTTCCTCTACGTGGGAACTCCAGGTCGACTTCATCGACAACGGTACGACCGGCAACGCTCACCCGAAGAACGGCGACAAGTTCCGCGTTCACGCCTGCGTTGAGCCGGCGAACTCGAACACGTCCTCCACGGACGGTTGTACGTTCGGCGGTCTCCTTGCTGAAACGGAATCCTACAACTTGGTTGCCGAAGGCGGCTCCACGGGTGACGACGTCACGGACGTCCGCCCGGGTGCGACGGTCTCCGGTAACTTCCAGCGTATCGCTACGCCGGAGCTGAACATCGCGGTCAAGTCGATCGGTACGATCGACACGGCTGTGAAGAACAGCGACAACGTGAACCTGCTCCGCTTTGAAGCGCGCGCGGGCGAGGCTGAAGACATCCTGTTCACGCAGGCCATCTTCACGTCTGGCTCCGGTTCGCTCCAGAACGCTCAGGATTACACCCTCTGGTTCGACTCTGACGGCGACGGTGTCGTCGACACGATCGCCCAGGCTGGTGAATCTGTGCAGAACAGCAACGTGACGTTCGACGACCTCACGGGCGGCGGCGTCTTGTTGCCGGCTGAAGAGTCCGTCCTGTTCGAAGTTCATGCCGACATCGCTTCGTCCTTGACGAACGATGATCTCCGCATCCGCTTCGCTACGGGCGCTACGAACTACATCGAAGCTGAAGAAGCCGATAATGGTTCTAGCCTCTCCAACCTCAGCTTGAACGGTACGTGCGCCACCTCGCCCTGCGAGATCGTCGTGACGACCGTCCTTTCGAAGCACTTCAGCCTGGTTAGCCAGGGTGATCTCTTCGTGTCGTTGGACTCGACGCCGTCGCGCTCCCGCCAGCTCCTTGGCGGTACGCTCGGCGACACGATCCTGCGCCTCCAGTTCCGCGCTCAGAACGAAGACATCGACGTGACCGACCTTCAGATCTCGTCCTCCGGTTCGAACGCTTCGTCGATCGACCGCCTCGAGCTCTACAAGGATGGCGCGACGACGGCCTTCGCTACGGCGACGGTTTCCGGATGTGGCTCTGACGATGCCCTTATCATTAACCCGGGCAACGGCAACGCTACGATCCAGACGTTCTGTGCCAACATGGAAAACGGCCAACTCGTCGTCGAAGACGGTGAGAACCTTGACGTTATCGTTAAGGCTCGCATGAAGTCCGACGAACAGGGCGCCCTTTCCGGCCAGGACATCCAGCTCTGGCTCACGGGTACGGCTGTGTCCGACAACTCGACCGGCTCCGGTGCTGTTCGCGCTCGCGGTCGCGAGTCGTCCAGCAACCTCGCCGCGAACGACGCGGACGCCTCCAACGAAGGTGAAGTGTTCATCGGTGTCGATTCCGTCACCACGAACGCCAGCATCGTTGGTAACATCAGCGACGTCGTTCTCGCGAAAGTCACGACGATCGCCAACGCGAACCCCGATGCGGACAACACGAACGTCCCGACGGGCGTCTCGCCGTTCGGTCAGTTCCGCTTCACGGCTGCGACCAACAGCAACACGCTGAACGGTCTCAACAAGGCCACGCTCTCGGGTGTGATCTTCAACGTGAACGCGACGAACGTCGCGATGGACGCGGCAGACTTCAAGTTCTACAACAAGGCTGACTCCTCGACGAAGGCTACGTGCCGCACGTTGAGCACGGCTGGTGTTGTGAACACGAACGTCGCTTCCGGTGCGTTCTTGGTTGAATGCCGCGCACTCAAGGCTACGTCCGTTGATACGGCTCTCGAAACGGGTGAAGTGAGCACCTTCGTCCTCGAAGGTGATATCACGAACTCGGACGTTGTCGCTTCGTCCAGCTCGACGCTTCAGGTGTCGATCCAGGACTTCACGACGCGCTCCACGACCACCTTCGGTGCTACCGTTTCCCACATTGACTGGGTTGATGAAGACGCTGCCTTGGTTTCGGCCAGCACGACTTCCTCGCGCTTCAAGTGGCTCGAGTACTCCGACACGGTCGTTCGCTCGACGTCCTACAAGAGCTAATAGCTAGCTTCGCGTAGAACAACGAGTAACCCTACTAGCCCCCTCGAAAGAGGGGGCTTTTGGGGTTTACGGGCAAAAAAGCCCCTCACCCGGCGCTGACTGCGCCACCCTCTCCCGCCGGGAGAGGGTCGACCCGTCGCGGGTCGGGGAGAGGGGCTTTTTTGCTACCCAAGAATCTTTCTCTTCATCTGCAGCAGCCTCCAGATCATCGGTCGAATCATTACTTGCTGTTCCTGCGCGTATTCAATCACGCTGCCGCCGAATTTTTCTTTGAAACTGGAGATGCCCGCCCAGGCATGTTTTTAGTCGCTGCCTTCTGGTGCTACGCCCAAGAGGTCATACTTCGTTGCTCCCGCTGCTTTGCATCGGTGCATTGCTTCCCATTGCAGGACGTACGGCGCCATGAGGGCCCGCTGGCGCTCGTCGGATGCGCCGTAGTAGTAGATGCCCGTATCGCCCCAGGTGACGCCTAAAAGCCCCGCGATGGGCTCGTGTTCGCTCGTGCGGGGGTGATAGGCCAGGAGCAAAAACGAGCCAGGTACGCGGTCGAGGAACTTCTGATAGTGCGACGCCGGGTGGATGCCGAACCCGTCGCGCGCGCCGGTGCGCTTGAGCAGCGCGTGGAACGCTCCCACGTCGCCGTCGCGCACTTCGATGTCGTGTCGCTGCGCGAGGCGGATGTTGTACCGCCCTTTCGGTTTCATCTGCGCGAGGAGCGCGTCGTCGTCGAGCACCAGGTCGATGATGCGCGTCGCTTCGGGTTGGGTGTGGCCGCCGGACGGCGCGAAACCATCGAGCGAGAGGGGAGTGGCGGGTGATAGTCGCAGGACCAATGCCTTCTCTTGTTTCGCTTCTGCTGCGATGTGCAGCGCCAGCTCTTTTGCCTGCTCGCCGATCGGCCCGCGAGGGATCTCCCACGTTGTGAGATTCCCTGTGGTTCGATCAATGATGACCAAAGCCGTCGCTGTCATGGTGAGCGGAGACGAACCATGACAGGCATAGACACGTGTTTCGCGCCCCAAAGCCTCTTGATAGCGCTTCCACTCCGGCGATTGCCAGAGGCTGCCGTGGGGGGCTTTTTTGACGAATTCCGCCCAGAGCGCGAGGTCGTCGGCCGATGTCAGGAGGCGAATATCCACGGGCACAGTATGGCGCATGTGGGAAGCGGGAAGTAGCGGTTAGGAGTTCATTTTTCCCCGCTTCATCCGTCATACTGCGAGTACATCCTCTTCCTCATACGACCATGGCCCACGCCCTCTTGCCCCTGCCCTACGCTTTCGACGCCCTCGAACCGCACATCGATGCGAAGACGATGGAGATCCACTACACGAAGCACCATCAGACGTACGTCGATAAATTGAACGAGGCTCTCGCGAAGTATCCGGACCTCGCGGAGAAGACGGTCGAAGAATTGGTCGCGGATCTCGACATGCTGCCGGAAGATATTCGCACGGCGGTGCGCAATCATGGCGGAGGGCACCTCAATCATTTGCTCTTCTGGCAGACATTGGCTCCTAACGCCGGCGGCGAACCTGCAGGAAAGTTAAACGATGCGATCGACGCGGCGTTCGGATCGTTCGCAGCCTTCCAAGAAAAATTTACGGCAGCGGCCCTCGGACGTTTCGGTTCCGGTTGGGCGTGGCTGACGTCCGACGGCGGCAAGTTGGAAATCGTCGCGACGGCCAACCAGGAGAACCCGGTGACGGACGGCAAGACGCCTCTCCTCGGTCTCGACGTGTGGGAGCACGCGTACTACTTGAAGTATCAGAACAAGCGTGCCGACTACGTGAAGGCGTTTTGGAACGTCGTGAACTGGAAAGAGGTTGAAGGACGTTTCGAACAGGCGGGGAAGTAAGGCGAAAATGCTCGAAAACGCCTTTACTTCGACCAAAACGCCTTTAGAATGCCCCCGTCAACAGCTGGCTACGATTGAGTTGTGAGCGCTGCCTGACCGTCCATGTTTTCGCAGATTTCTGCGACGATTGGCGGTTACGTGCAGGGCGTTTCCCTGTATTCCCACTCTCTCGTTATGGCCAAGAAGCCCGTGAAGAAATCCAAGCCAGCTCCGAAGAAGAAGCCGGCAAAGAAAGTCGCCCCCAAAAAGGCGAAACCGGTCAAAAAGGCCGCACCGAAAAAAGTCTCCAAGCCCGCCCCCAAAAAGGTCGCGGCGAAAAAGCCGGCTCCCAAGCCGGTGAAGAAAGTCGAAGTGAAGAAGGCAGCTCCGGCTCCGGCCGCCAAGCCCGCACTCAAGTCTCCCGTTGCCGTGAAGGCACCGGTGAAGGGTAAGGCCCCCGCGGCCGCCGCCAAGAAGATCTCGGTTGCGAGCGGCAAGTACGCGCTCGACGTGCCTCCCGGCATCGTACCGACGGTCATCCCGCACCTCACGGCTCCCGCCGGAAAGATCCCCGCGTCGCTGAAGAACCTCCCCGCGCATCTGCAGCCGAAGAAGGTTGTCGGTGAGCGCGTCTTCCTCGTTGACGACCAGGGTATCTCGCACGTGCCGTCGTTGATCGAAATGCAGATCGAAAGTTACAAGTGGTTCCTCACGGAAGGCCTCCAGGAATTGCTCCAGGAAGTGACGCCGATCACGGACTTCTCCGGAAAGAAGATGGAGTTGCGCATCCTCGGCCACACATTTGACCCCGCCAAGTATGACCCCGAAACCTGCAAGCGCCGCAACCTCACGTTCGAGGCGGCGATGAAGGGCCACGTCCAGCTCATCAACAAGGAGACCGGTGAAATCAAGGAGCAGGACGTGTTCCTCGGATCGATCCCGCTCATGACCGACAGCGGCACGTTCGTCGTCGGCGGCATTGAGCGCGTGGTCGTGCACCAGCTCGTCCGCTCGCCGGGCGTGTTCTTCTCGGCGATGACCGAGTACCCCAAGCATCACGCGGCCAAGATCATCCCGAAGCGCGGCGTGTGGCTCGAAGTCGAAACCGACCGCAAGGGCGTGATCACCTGCAAGATCGACCGTAAGCGCAAGATCCCGGTGACGCAGCTCCTCAGGGTCTTCGGTTACACGACCGACGAATCGATCCGCGAACTCTTCGCCGATCTCAAGCCGGAGCACGATTTCATCGGCGTGACGCTGTCGAAGGACACGTCGCCCGCCGTGGAAGACGCCTACCAGAGCATCTATCGCCGCATCCGCCCGGGCGATTACGCCACGCCGGAGAATGCGAAGAGCCTCATCGACGGCCTCTTCTTCGACTTTAAGAAGTACGACATGGGCACGATCGCCCGCTACAAGATGAACCGCCGGTTCGACTTCGATACGCCCAGCGACGAAGCGCATCGCGTGTTCCAGGTGAAGGATTTCATTGAAATTTTGCGAGAGCTTATCCGCCTCAACAACGGCGTCGGCGCCCCGGACGACATCGACCACCTTTCCAACCGCCGCATCCGCAGCGTCGGTGAATTGGTTCAGAACAAGTACCGCGTCGGCCTCGTGCGCACCGAGCGCATCGTGAAGGACCGCATGACGGTCATGGACCAGGAAACGGTCACCCCCACCCAGCTCATCAACTGCCGCCCGATCACGGCCGCCATGCGCGAGTTCTTCGCATCGTCGCAGCTCTCGCAGTTCATGGATCAGACCAACCCGCTCGCCGAGCTTGCGCACAAGCGCCGTCTCTCCGCGATGGGTCCCGGAGGACTTTCCCGCGAACGCGCCTCCTTTGACGTCCGCGACGTGCACACCTCGCACTACGGCCGCATCTGTCCGATTGCGACTCCCGAAGGCCCGAACATCGGTCTCGTTGTTCACCTTGCAGGGTTTGCCCGCGTGAACGAATACGGATTCCTGGAGACGCCATATAAGGAGGTGAAGCACGAGGTTGCGCTTGATCCCGACAAACTTCTCGGCCGCATTGTCGATGTCACGGTCAAAGAAAGCCGCAAGATCGTCGCGAAAGAAGGCGATGTCGTCGATTCAAAAGAACTTGCCCGAAAGATCGTTTCCACGCTCAAAAAAGAGGACAAGAAGGCGGTGCCCGTCCGCGCGTACATGACGAACAAAGTCGTCTACGTTGATGCCGAACAGGAGCGTCACATCACGATTGCCCAGGCGCAGATTCGCAGCACGGAATTCGGCGAATTTCCCGTGACCCGCATCCCGTCCCGCAAGGCCGGCGAAACAATCCTCGCGCACGTCCGCGACGTGACGCACGTCGACGTCTCGCCCCGCCAGATTCTTTCGATCTCCACATCGCTC
>CAYGDM010000041.1:0-10309 GCA_964348685.1 uncultured Candidatus Peribacteria bacterium
TATGTTCGACGTCCTTCTGCTCCTTTGGAGAAAGACAAAGCGTATGGAGATGGAAAATGACGCAGGTTTCCGGATCCTTGGGGTCATTCATGCCCGTGGAATCGGTCACGATGCCCATGATCGCCTTCTTGATCTCGGCGTCGGTCCCGAAGAGCGGGATCGTGTTGCCGTAGCTCTTGCTCATCTTCTGGCCGTCGGTGCCCGGCACCACGGCGACCTCCTCACGGATCTTCGGCTCGGGGATAACGAAGGTGTCACCAAACGTGTTGTTGAATTTGATCGCGATGTCGCGCGTCATCTCCACATGCTGCTTCTGATCCTTGCCGACGGGAACAAGGTTCGTGTCGTACAGGAGAATGTCGGCGGCCATGAGCACGGGATACGTGAAGAGGCCGACGCTGGAGGCAATCCCCTTCTCGACCTTCTCTTTGTACGACACCGCTCGTTCGAGCAAGCCCATCGGCGTGATGGTCGAGAGGATCCATGCAAGCTCGGCGTGCTCCGGTACCTGCGACTGGTAGAACACGACCGCTTTTTCTGGATCGAAGCCGGCAGCCAAATAATCGCGGATGCAATCCTCGCGGAACTTTTTCAAATTCTTCGCGTCGTGCACGGTCGTCAGCGCGTGAAGATCGACGATGAAGAAGAAGCTCTGGTCGGAGGACGAGACCATCTCCAGGTTCGGCTTCATGGACCCGAGGTAATTCCCCAGGTGAAGGACGCCCGACGGCTGCATCGCTGAAAGTACGCGCATGCACGGAGCATAGCGAAAGCGATGGCACCGTGGAACGCCTCGTTCAACGCTTGTGTGACCCCATGAAGGAAAAGAAGTGCCCAATGCACCCCCATGCGGCGCTGGCAGCGAAGTGTTGAACAACGTGGAGATACTTTTTTCGGCGAATCATGATCATCCACACTTCGACGCGCCCTAGGAAACGATGGCGTACACTTAGCGCGTCGGGATGATTGACGCGATGGAGCACGACCTCGGGTCGCTTCACCATCGTCGCGCCTTTGCTCAAAAAACGCGCCACGATCTCGACGTCGGCGGCGATGCGGTACCAGAGGTCCCATGTGCCGTACCTGCGGAAGAGATCAGCCGAGAAGAAGATGCTTTCATGCGCAAAGCCGGACCAAATCGGCCACCAGAGAAATGAATCGAGCGTGATCATAGAAAACTTCTTCCACCACAAGCGTCTTGCCTGCCTCGGACCGCTCGGAAGCGCGAGGCACGAACTTCCGGCGACGATGTCGACGGATCCCTGTTCGAGAAACGGCGCCAGCGACGGCAATTGGCCCGTGCAGTACACGTCGTCATCGGATAACACGCGGATGTACCTGCCGTTCGCCAATGGCACGCCCGCCGCCCACGCACCGTAGGGCCCGCCTCCCGGCAATGACATCCAACGATCGATCTTCGCACCGTACGACGCGAGCATCTCTTTCGTTCCGTCCGTCGAATCGCCGTCGATGACGATCAATTCGAGTGACGGAAATTCCTCTTTGTCGCGCAGCACGGCATCGATGACGATACGAGCCCTTTCGCGCCGATTGCGCGTCGCCAGAATCAGCGATACGAGAGGGGCGGTCGTGCCGATCATTGTTTCGGCGGGTTAGCTAAAAACCACTCGTACGCGCGCTTCAACCCTTCCTCCAATTCCACGGTCGGCCTCCAACCCAAACCCTTCAACTTCGACACGTCGAGCAGCTTCCGCGGCGTGCCGTCGGGCTTCGTTGCATCAAATTCTATCCGTCCTTCGTAACCGACCGCCCTCGCGATCTTCTCCGCGAGTTCAGCGATCGTTTGATCCTTCCCGTATCCGATATTAATGAGATCCGAAAAACCACGCTCAAGCAGGAGGACACATGCAGCGGCAAGATCATCAACGTACAAGAATTCACGGAGAGCTTTGCCGGTTCCCCAGAGCATCACTGACGGGGCGCCAGCGACTTTGGCGTCGTGCATGCGGCGCATGATGCCGGGAATGACGTGGCTGTTTTCAAGGTCAAAATTGTCGCCGGGACCGTACAGATTCGTCGGCATGACCGAAACGTATTTCGTGCCGTATTCCTTGTTATATGCATCGCACATCGTCAGACCCGCGATCTTCGCGACCGCATACGGCGCGTTCGTTTCTTCGAGCGGACCAGTGAGCAACGCATCCTCCGAAATTGGCTGCGACGCGAGCTTCGGATAAATGCAGGAGCTGCCGAGAAACAGCATCTTCGTTATCCCGGCCTTGTACGCGCCGTGGATGACGTTCGTTTCGATGATCAAATTCTCGGCGATGAACTCCGCCGGCTGCGCGCTGTTGGCGCCGATGCCTCCCACGCGCGCCGCCGCGAGCACGATGGCGTCAGGTTTTTCCACCGCGAGAAAAGCGTTCACCGCGGCCTGGTCCAAAAGGTCCAGTTCGCGGTGCGTGCGCAGCAACAGGTTTTCGTATCCGTTGGCCGTAAGAGCGCGCGTCAGCGCCGAACCCACGAGGCCACGATGGCCGGCGACGAAAATGCGGTCAGATTTCGATATCATGCGCGCGGAGGGAAGGGTATCGCTCGGCTTCGAACATGATCTTCACGAGCTCTTCGAACGTCGTCTTCGGCTGCCATCCGAGCGTCGTTCGAGCCTTCGTATTGTCGCCGACGAGCGACTGTACTTCGACCGGGCGCAGATAGCGCGCATCCAAACGGACAAGGACCGTCCCTGTTTTCTTATCTCTGCCGATTTCATCCATCCCCTTCCCTTCCCACACGATCTCGAACCCAAAGTACGGCGCCGCATGTTCGCAAAACTCACGCACGGTGTGCGATTCGGACGTCGCAAGAACGTAATCGCCGGGCGCGTCGTGCTGCAGCATGCGCCACATGCCCTCCACGTACTCCGGCGCGTATCCCCAGTCTCGTCTGGCATCCAGGTTGCCGAGGAACATAGGCAAAGCGCCTTCTTCTTTGCGCTCGAGAGCCGCGAATGCGCGGGCCACTTTGCGCGTCACGAACGTTTCACCGCGGCGCGGTGATTCGTGGTTGAATAGGATGCCGCTACAGGCGAACATTCCGTACGCCTCGCGGTAATTCACGGTCGACCAGTACCCGAAGAGTTTCGCGATGGCATACGGGGAAGACGGCTCGAATGAAGACGTCTCTGTGAGGAGCCGACCGTCACCGCAATGCCCGAACATTTCGCTCGTCGCGGCGTTGTAGAACTTCGTCGGAAGAGCGAGATCGTGTATGGCTTCGAGCAAACGGAGCGTCCCGAGACCGGTCACATCCCCCGTGTATTCCGGCACGTCAAAGCTGACGCGCACGTGGCTCTGCGCGGCAAGATGATACACCTCGTCCGGTGCGACCTTTTTCATAATGCTACTCAGACTGTTGGCGTCCGAGAGATCGCCGTAGTGCAGGAAGAAACGAACGTCCTTCGCGTGGGGATCTTGATACAGATGCGAAATGCGCCAACTGCCGATCGAACTCGACCGGCGGATGATGCCATGCACTTCGTACCCTTTCGAAAGAAGGAGTTCAGCCAAATACGAGCCGTCCTGGCCCGAAATTCCCGTAATGAGTGCCTTCTTTTTTATGTTTCCAGACATCGAAGAATTATACCATAGAAAGAGCGCTTCCAGAAGCCCTTAATGCCCCCTTTCGCGCAGCTCTTTCACCGCCTTCTCATACGACCCCGGCAGCGGCGCCAGGAAGGTCATCATCTTGCCCGTGGCCGGATGCGGCAGCATGAGGCACTCGGCATGCAGGAAGAACCTGTCGTAGTGGAATTTGCGGCGGAAGACTTTGTCCTTCTCATGATCTCCGTAGAGCGGGTCCATGAGCAAAGGGTGCCCGATCATCTTCATGTGCTGGCGGACCTGGTGCTTGCGGCCGGTCTCGATGGTCACTTCCACGTCGCTCGCCACAGGCCACGCGCCGATGACTTTGTAACTCGAGAACGCATCGACCTGGCCTTCATGCGTGCGTGCGCCAAGCGAGCGGCGGATCACGCCCTCGCTCTCGATCACCTGCCCCGCGACCAGACAGCGGTAGCGCTTCGTCCAGCGGTCCTGCGAATCACGCAGCCTACGTACGGCCTCGGCGGTCTTGGCGAAACAAATGACGCCCGACGTCCCGAAGTCGAGGCGATGGACGACCTTCAGGCTGGGGTGGACCTTCTTGAGGAAATCGAACAACGGCAGCTTGCCCTTGCCGCCCGCGGCGACCGTAAGTTCATTGCCCAGCTTCTGCACGACGAGCAGATGCTCGTCCTCGAAGACGATCCGGCGGGGGTCGATTTTGGGCACGGGCGCAGTGTAGCGGAACATACGAAAAACCCCGCGCGATGAACGCGCAGGGCTTTTACATCAGCCTCCTCCCGAATGAACTATGTCCATTGATCAGGCGAAACCGTAAAGTTTTTGTCGGCGAGGCGCTTCATCAAACGCTCGAGATCGATCGGTCGCCGAAGGTACGCAACCCCGGCCTCCGTGTCGGAAACGATCTGAAGCAGTTGATCGCCTTGGAACAGCGACGGCTGATGCGCGCCAGGGATGGAGGTCCATCCTTCGAGCGAACACGGCGATTGCATGTACCCCTGACCGATTTTTGCGGCAATTTCGGGGTGCAACTCCCAAGGATCCAGATGAACCGCCACCTTGTTCCACGCCTTCCGATCTTCCGTCATTCGCATGCGTACAAGCATAATTCCTACTCCTGCTGATGATGATGTGAATACTTGTCTACACCCAGTGGTGCAGAACTAAGTAGCATAATACAAATTAATAGAAATATGTCAATATCCCCTTCCACACGCCAAAAAGGCGATGGTGGACGATCCCGGATTCGAACCGGGGACCTTTCGAATGTGAATCGAACGCTCTAACCAGCTGAGCTAATCGTCCAGTGAAGTGAATCTCTAACCATCGGCCTAGGCCGATAATCGTCCTTTAAACTTTGTCGCGGGCGCAATTGTACGCAGGATAGAGGAAAACGGAAGGTTGACAAAATTCAATAAACTGTTATTTTATCTACAACCATTCGCAACTGTGCGAACGGCCGATTCAGTCTTTCACAGCACAAGGAGTAACAACCAGTGCGACACTCGGATTACCTGTTTGATGCGGCCAACCGGCCGACGGAATGTTTGCAAAACCTTCTTGCTGACCTGGAGATCACCGCGACCAACCTCGCGGAGCTCAACACTGTTTTGCAGAAGCGCTACGTGCAGAAAAACGCGGACGGCACCGCGGTGGAACGATGGAAGCAACCGGAGGTCGAATCCCCCGCCGAAGGCCGCGTGAAATACGGCCTCGCGGGATGCGGATTCATCCACCGATGCAATCCTTCAGAATCGCGGTACGACCGCGCCGGATTGCCGGGAGCGCTCGCGGTTCGCGCCGGAGCACGCCTACTGGATTTGGTCGACGCGTGGAAGGCCGGCGTTCGATGGAAGGAAACCGTAATCTTCACGGGAGCTCGTCCGTTGGAACCCGACCGCGAAACGTTCTCGGCCTGCTGCATCGCGATCGCGCTCGAAAACTTCGCGGACGCGGAACCGTCGTTCAAGACGGTAACGACCGAAGCCGAAATGCTGGAGTGGATGTGGGACAACGTCAACATGCCCGCGGACCTCCGTGAAACGCCGGTCGAAATCATCGATTCCTGCATGAAACCACCGACGAAAGAAGGTGGGCCGATGATCCGCCCGAGCACCGAGGACCCCCTCGATCTCTGGCTGACCACTAACCCGACTCCGGGTTCGATGCTTCTCTCGAGCGGAAACCCGTACGGCCCCGGCCAGACAGAAACGTTCTACCGGATCGCCGGGCCGAAAGGCCATACGTTCGAATGCTTCGGCCACGAAGCGCCAGACACGTTGAAACTGGGCGCCCTACTCGGTGAATTCGCGCGCTACGTCTACAGCGTCGCCAAGACGCGCGGCGTCGCATAACCATTTCATTACTCCTTTTGCAGAAAGACACGACCGTCTGTCCCATTCGTGGGATAGGCGGTTCGTCATGCCCCAAGGTCTCCCCTACACTCCCTCCGTGCCCGTCAAACGCCTCATCATCGTGGCCGACAACCTTGGCTCCAGCACCCAACGCAGCCACGGCATTTTCCTGTGCTTCGAGCAGGGCGTCGTGAGGAACGCCAGCGTGATCCCGAACATGGGCGACAGCGCGCGGGCCGCGAAGCACGCGCGGGAGAAAAAACTGACCTGCGGCCTACACATCAACCTCACGGACGAATCCCCCATCAGCAACCCGAAAGATGTCGCGACCTTGGTCGACGCGCAGGGCAACTTCATCGGCGACGCTGGACTGCGTCGGTTGCTTGCCGACGGCACCATTGAGAGAGCGCACCTCGAACGCGAAGTCCGCGCGCAGATCGAATGGATGTTCGATCACTACGGCTACCCGTCGCACGTGAGCTCGCAGAGCCATATCCACGTCCACCCGCTCGTCATGCCCGTCGTGATCGACGCCATCGAGCGTTACAGCATCAGGTTCCTGCGCATGCCGGCCGAAGAACCGCAACCGCCGTTCGGCTACGAGGTGCCCGAAGAACAGCTCGAACGCGTCGCGGCACTGAACGCCGAAACGAACGCCGCCCGGAAACTCCTCGCGGGCACGGCCATCGAAACAACGGACAACTTCCGCGGCACCACGCTCCTCGGCAACGCCAGCAAGAAAAATATGCGCCACATCCTGGCCAGGCTCCCGGAAGGGACGACCGAACTCATGGTCCATCCGAGTTCGCCGACATCATACGGGACCACTTTCGACCTCGATCCGCAGCGCATCACCGAACTGCAGATGCTCCTCGACCCCGAACTGCCGAAGCTCCTGGCTGAACGAAAAATCGAACTGGCGAGCTACGCCGATCTCTGAGCGAAAACACAACCGATAGTGTCCGCGAGTATAGCGACGCACCATATGTGGTGGCGGCGACACTTGAACGTGCGACGTGCGGCCGTCACAATCAGGGGCCCGTGGCAACGCGCTCCCCCACCCTCGAACGGCACGACGTCGACACCGCGACCATCGAGCGCGAGCGCGACTTGAAGGAGATCGACATGCTCATGGCAGAGTACAAATCGCGCCTGGAAGCGGTCTCGGAAGAGATCATCTCCCACGCGACGAAGAAACAGACACTCTCGATGTACGAAGAATTGAGGAAGGAGGCGGAGCACGACGACCTGCGCGCGCAACGCGTGGCGTACATGAAGGAAAACGAAGGGTTTTTGAACGACATGATCGCGAAAGCCGCCTACCAAAGCGCGCAATTCGGAGGCGAAATCGAAAACGCGAAACAGTGGTTGGGCAGCGGGCCGGCGGAAGAATTGCGCTCATGGTTCTACAGCCCGAACTCACTCGAAATGTACCGCAGCATGTGGTTCCAAAACGAATGGCAAACGATGAAGGCGCACGGCAAAAAGCTCCTGCATGACCGCGACACGGCGCTCTCGGCATGCAAAGCCGCGGGTCTCACGCACAAGGACGTGCCGATGCTCGCGACCGTGGAAAACGTCGAACGGTTCGCGAACCTGCCGACCGAACTCGAGAAGCGCGGCGCCCTTGCCGCCCTCGAAGCCGCGGTCGTATCCGCGGGCAACGGGAAGCTCGACTCGATGCGAAAAATGGAAACGCTCCTCACGCCCTACACGAAAGGGAAAGACTACTGTCTCCACCCGGGCAAGCTCGGCCTCTGGCTCAAGAAAATCGCGCTCGACCCCGCAGCGTACACCGAGTCGGTCATCCGCGGATACGTCGCCGACTGGCAGGCATTGCGCGACGGACGCGACACGCTGCAGCGCGACTACCATAAGGCGGGAAGGCCCGACGGCTGCGCGCCGCTCGAGGTGAACGCGTTCCTGGAATTGCCCGTCGCATCGCGCAGAGTGGTCCTGACCGAAGGACGCAATCGCCTCGACGCCGCAGTCCGCATTCGCAAGGAAGAAACGAACGCATTCGAACAGGAGAAAACCGCCGTCCGGCAATCGGTCGACCTGGAAGACTTCGACGTCGCGGAACGCGCGCTGGCGGCGCTACGAAAGGACCATCCGTATGATGCCGACCTGGCCAGCATCACGGCTCACATCGCAATCCTGCGCGAACGGAAGCAGAAAGAGGAAGCGACGGAGGAAGAACAGGGCAACGCCGTGTTGGCCGAAGACGAACTCGAAACGATGCTCGCGGGCGTGCCGTCGGTGTTGCAGCAGCACTACCGCTACATGTTCACGGACGGCAGCGACGACGAACGCCGTACGTTCATGACCGCGATGCTGCGGCGCAAACAGCGCCGCGCCAATGGCGAGACGAACGACGAGATGGAGATGTCAGCGAACCACGCCGCGGACGAAGCCGACGAAACGGATGTCGTGACCGTCCGCACGACCGCGGACCACGACAACGCCGAACTTATCATGACCCAGGGCACGCCGCCGGCACACACGCTCGCCCTCCTGAAAGCGCACGGCACCGCCCGCCCCGACCGCTCCCCCGCGCTCGTTGTCGCGGGCCTGTCGGACGAGCAAAACGCACAGATGGTCAGCGCAAACGTACGCATGCTGAACCTCTACGAGACGGCCACGAACGGCCCGAACGCGCGAAAAATCGAGGAGGAACAGGTCCTTGCCGCCTGATCCGCCAATCTGCGCTATACTGGCCTCTCCCTTTTTCCATCCCCCTATGAACCGCCGCTTCGCCCTCATCGCCCTCCCCTTCATCCTCGCCGGCTGCGCCTCGTTCGGACCGTCGCAGCAGGATGCCGCGCTGAAAGACCATCTGCGCAATCCTCTCTATGCCGAGTACTACTACGACGATCTAACGGAACAGATGGTCACGCTCGCGCTGCAGGAAAACCCGATCCTCCAAGAACCCAGCATCCGCGCAGTGGTCGACCGCACGCGCACGCGCAGCCTGGAACATGCCGCTCTCGCCGTAAAGGCACAGATAGAAGGCCGTCGTGGCAACTTCATCAGCGACCGTGATCTCGTTGCCGGCGATGCCCTATTGCTCGAGGACATCCTCTACATCGGCCCCATGTTCGATGCCGCTCCGGGCCCGTCACTTTCGATGTACCTCACGACACTCGTCGACCCACGCGATGCCACGCCGTTCCCGGACCCGACAGCCGTGCGCCTCGGCGGCATCAAAAACCAATACGGATCGCAGTCATTCGTAGTGCCGCCGCAACCCAAACACACGGGAACGGGAGCCGGCCTGCGAACAGCCGTCCTGTGGGACGATGAATTAGGCACCCTCTACGGATTCGCACAACTGACGCGCGTCTTGCCCTAAGGCGTTAGCGGAGGACCGCAGCTTGGTTCAGTGCCGCGTCGATCGCATCCGAGAGGCCCGCGAGATTCGACTGCGTCTGCTGGCCGTTCACGAAGAACGTCGGCGTGCCTTGGACACCCTTGGCACGACCTTCGTCGTACGATGCCTGAATGGCCTTCCTCTTCACATGCGAGTCGATGCAACGTCCGAAGAGCTCGGCATCAAGGCCGAGGTCGCTACCCCATTCGCGCATCGCCTCCGAGGTCAGGTCGGACTGTTTCTCATACGCGAGATCGACGAACTCCCAGAACTTTCCCTGGTCGTTCGCGCACTCTGATGCCTCGGCGGCTTCCATCGCGTAGCGGTGAATCGACGACAGCGGGAAATGGCGGAAGTCGTAGCGGATCTGTGTGCCGTACTTCGCGACGAGCGGCTGCACGAGCGACGCATGTGCGGCGCGGCAGGCGGGGCACTGGAGGTCGGCATACTCGGTCACCGTCACGAGCGCGTTCTCGGATGTGTCCGGATGGACATCCGTGTGGATGGTCGAAGAGAGGCCCGTCGTATCAACGCAGGCGGCAAGGAAAACCAACGGGGCGAGAAGGATGAGTTTGCGCATGGTGACAGCATGACAGCGACTTTTTAAGAACGCAATAAAAGACGCTGTGGTAGTATGCGAATCCCATGTCGCTCTACCGCGCCTACCGGCCCAAAACCTTCGCGGATGTCAGCGGACAGGAGCATGTCGTCACCACCCTCGAACAGGCGGTCTCGCAAGGAAAATTATCCCACGCGTATTTGTTCGCCGGGACGCGCGGCACGGGCAAGACGACCCTCGCGCGCATTTTGGCGAAAGCGATGCTGACGAAAGACGTGCAGGACGACACCATCAGGCGGCAGATCGAAGAAGCGACCGATGAGGGCAGCCTTGTGGACTGCACCGAGATTGACGCGGCAAGCAACCGCGGCATCGACGATATCCGGAGCCTGCTTGAGAAAATCCAATTCACGCCGGTCGTCGCCACGGCGAAGGTCTACATCAT
>CAYGDM010000042.1:0-7096 GCA_964348685.1 uncultured Candidatus Peribacteria bacterium
GCCGCTCGTCGTCTTCTTCAAGTCGTTCGTCTTCTTCTTCCAGCAGGTCGTCTTCGACCCGTTCATCGTCCGTTCGCTCATCGTCCGTTCGATCGTCGTCCAATCGCTCATCGAGCCGCAGGATCGTCGTCGATCCTCCGCGCAGTTCGTCCGCGAGATCTTCTTCAATTCGTTCGTCATCCTCTTCCAGCCGTTCCTCTTCGTCGTCTTCACGCTCCTCCTCTTCCTCGAGCCGTTCATCGTCATCCTCTTCGCGTTCTTCATCCTCTTCCAGCCGTTCCTCTTCGTCGTCTTCACGCTCATCCTCGTCTTCGAGCCGCTCGTCGTCCTCTTCGATTCGTTCATCATCGTCATCGATCCGTTCTTCTTCAACCTCCAGCCGCTCCTCCTCGACCTCCAGTCGATCGTCTTCGACCTCTTCGCGCTCGTCGTCGCTGCGCGCCTGCTTCAATAACTTCGATTGCGGCAACTGCGAACAATGCAGCAACGGCATCTGCCGCGACGATCCGTCGTGCGACGACGACAACGAGTGCGACAGCAACTTCGACTGCGGCACGTGCGAGCAGTGCAGCAACAATCGCTGCGTGGACATCGCGAACTGCGGCACGATCGCGGGTACGAACAGTACGTTCACGACGTTCGACGGCACGAACTTTACTTTCTCGGGCACGATCGGCACGACCAGCAGCACGCCGAATACCCCGCCCGTCAGCATCTGCGGCAACGGCGTCCGCGAACGCGGTGAAATCTGCGACGACGGCAACCAGATCGACGCCGACGAGTGCACCAATAACTGCCGCCGCCCGCCGGACAGCGAGTGTACGTCCGCCGCGCAGTGCGAGAGCCGCATTTGCCGCGATAACCTGTGTGCGCCGTGCTCGCTCGACGAAGAGTGCCCCGCCGACCACCGCTGTGTCGCGGGCAATTGCGTGATCGCTCCTCCCTTCTGCGGCAACGGCCGTTTGGAAGCGGGTGAACAGTGCGACGACGGCAACGCCAACGACAACGACGTGTGCAGCAACGATTGCTTGCTCGGCACGAACCAGCGCTGCACGTATGACTACCAGTGCGACACGGGCCGTTGCGTGAACGGCATCTGCAGCCGCTGCACGACCGACGACCAGTGCCCCGCGAGCCTCGCGTGCATCGACGGCGAATGCCTCCGCGTCATGGACGTCGCGTACACCCCGAACTTCTGCGGCAACGCGATTCTCGAACCCGGCGAAGCCTGCGACCTCGGTCCGGAGAACAGCGATGCACCCAACGCCGCCTGCAGGCCCGACTGTTCGCGCGGCCGCTGCGGCGACAGCGTGCTCGATCGTCCGCTCGAAGTGTGCGACGACGGCAACACTGCGCCCGGCGACGGATGCAACGGACTCTGCCAAGTCGAGCCCGGCGCGCAGCCCGGAACGAATCCTGATACCCTCGCGCAGATCCCGTTCCAGCCCGGTAGCCAGACGGCGGGTCAGACGGGAGGCAGCCCGATCGACAACGTGATTCGTCCGAAGCCGCCGCTCTCCGGCGGGCAACTGAGCGAAGAAGGCCCCGCCACCGTGGCTGTTATGGCTGCGGGCGCCGCCGCGGGGTATGCCTTCGTGCGAAGGAGGTTTGGGAAGAAAAAATAGCAGGTGTTCTCCGACGCGAAAGAACGCCTTCCGCCGCAGGGGTATCCCTCTCCCCGTGGGAGAGGGTGGCGCGCAGCGCCGGGAGAGGGGATCCGTGGTTTAGCCTTTCTTCATGCTACGCCACATCGACAAGGGCATTCATCACCTGGAGTTCGCGAAGGACCTCCGCAAACGGCAGACCAAGGCCGAACAGATTATCTGGCGGTATGTACGTGCGAAGCGGTTTCATCAGACGAAATTTCGCCGACAGGTTCCCGTTGGGGCTTATATCGCTGATTTTCTGTGTGTTGGTGCGAAGCTTGTCATCGAGATCGACGGACATGGACACGATCAGTCTAATGCAAAAGAATACGACCGGGTGAGAGACGCGTACTTCCAATCGTGGGGATTTAGAGTGTTGAGGTTTACAAATCAGCAAGTTTTGGAGAATCCGGGAGAAGTGGTGGAAGTTATTGCGAAAATCCTCTCCCGCCTCGAAAGCCCCTCTCCCTAACCCTCTCCCGCCGGGAGAGGGGACGGTTCTACTTTTCGTATGGGTACAATAAAACGACGTTGGTTTTCCGTAGGTTACAGCCCAAGTGCTGATGCCTCCTTCTTCATCGCCTCGAGCACGATGCCGACCATCTCGTTCAGCGGAATACCAAGCAGTGTCTCGCATTGTTTGATTTGCACGCGATCGACCTGGGCGGCGAAGCCTTTGTCTTTCAGCTTCTTCGTGACGCTCGACACTTCGACGTCGGCGATCTTCTTGCTTGGGCGCACGTACGTGACGGCGATGATGAAGCCCGTAAGCTCGTCGACGCAGTAGAGGGCTTTGCGCAGCGAAGAATTCAACGGGTACTGTTCGCCGTAGAGCGACTGGTAGTGCGCGCGGATGTCGCCGAGCAGCTCTTCGGGCGCAGAGATCGTTTTGAGCATCTCTTCGAGCGTCGTGCCGCAGTGCTTTTCGAAATCTTTGCCCAGGTTGTCCCAGTCGAGATCGTGGAGCATGCCCGCGACCTTCCACGTGGCGGGATCGCCGCCGAAGCGTGGGGCCAACGCTTCCATGGTGGCGCCGGTCGCGATGAGGTGCGCTTTCGTCTGCACCGCATGCGTTTCGAGCAGGCCGTGAGCACCTTCCAAGAGATGTCCGTACTTCGAGTGTTCGGGAAGCAAGTGATCGCTGGAAGAGGGGAGTGCGGCGGCTGGGATCGAATTTTTCTTTGCACCTGCGTCGGCCGTAGTCCGCCCGGGGCGGACGGAGGCCGCATGAGAAGGTTTCATAATCGGAAAAAGCACCACATCACGCAGATTTTCCTGGTTCGTGAGGAGCGCCAGGATGCGATCGACGCCCATGCCCCATCCCGAACACGGCGGGCAGCCGTACTCGAGCGCTTCGATGAATGAGTCGTCCTTCGCGTGCGCCTCGGTGTCGCCTCCTTTTTTGGCTTGTGCTTGCTGTGCGAAGCGTTCCGCCTGGTCCACCGGATCCACGAGTTCGCTGTAGGCGTTTACGATTTCCCATCCGCTGACCACGAGCTGGAAGCGGTCGGTCACGTCGGGGTCTTGGTCGTTTTTGCGCGCGAGCGGCGAGAGGTCGATCGGGTGGCTCGTCACGAACGTCGGTTCGACGATCGAGGGGCGCGACACTTTCTTATAGAGCTGGTCGATCAGGTTGCCGCGGCCGAGCTTGGAGACGTCGACGTCGAGTTTGATATTCTTTTCTTTCATCGCCGCACGGAGGTCGTCTGCGGTTGTGCACTCGGCGTAGTCGATGCCGCAGTCTTTTTTGATGAGTTCGCGCAGCGTGTACGTCGGCCACGCTTTGCCGAAGTCGACGTCGTGTAGCGTGCCTTCTCGGTCGGGGATCGAGACCTTCGTGGTTCCCATCGTTTTCGTTAAAAGCGCTTTCATCATCTCCTCGGTGAACCGCATGTTCATGCGGAAATCCCAATATGCTGCGTAATGCTCGCACATCGTAAATTCCTGGAGGTGGCTGGGGTCCATGCCTTCGTTGCGGAAGACCGGGCCGATCGAGAACGTGCGGTCGAATCCGCCGACCAAACATTCTTTTTGGTGCGTTTCGAGCGCGATGCGCAGATACACGTCGAGGTCCAATGCGTCGTGGTGCGTCGTGAAGGGCGTCGCGAGCGCACCCGAGGCCGCGTTCACGAGCACGGGCAAATCGACTTCGACGAAGCCGTGTTCCCAGTAGAATTCGCGCATCGCACGGATGAATGCCGACCGCAGCAGGAAGCGGTCCATCGACTCGCGATTGCTTAACGTATCGAGGTAGCGGTGGCGGTAGATCGTTTCGCGGTCCGACACGCCGTGCCATTTTTCCGGCGGTTGGCGCAGCGCCTTCGTGAGCATCGCCCACGTCTTCACTGCGACGGTCGGTTCTCCTTTTTTCGTCGCGAACCGCTCGCCTTCGACGCCGATGAAATCGCCGAGGTCGACCGCGTCCATGAACTCTGTATAGGAAGCCTCGCCGATCGTTTCGACCTGGAGCGCGATCTGCACACGGCCCGATTGGTCCTGCAACGTCGCGAATGCCAGTTTGCCCATATCTCGCAGTAATACCACGCGCCCGGCGATCTTTACCTGCGTGCCGTCCTTTTCCTCTCGCGCGCCGATAAGGCTATGCGAACGGTCGAACGACGCCGCGTACGGGTTCTTGCCGCTATCGCGCAGCTTCTGCGCTTTCTGCAATCGAATGTCGTCCATCGGCGGGCAGAATACCGCATGGAAGCACGAAGAGGTAGGATGAGGCCATGCATCTCGCCCGCTTTGTCCTCGCATCGACTCTTCTGTTTCCGACGCTCGCGTTCGCCGCGCCGTCCGTTCCTGAGTGGGACGGGACGTTGTTGAACGGAGACCATACCGTCGTGCTTGATACGTCGATGGGTGATATCGCGCTTATGCTCGACGCCGATGAAGCGCCGAAGACCGTGACGAATTTCATCGAACTTGCGAAAGCGGGCTATTACGACGGGCTGACGTTCCACCGCGTGATCCCGGATTTTATGATCCAAGGCGGCGATCCGAAGGGCGACGGGACGGGAGGGGAGAGTATCTACGGGAAATCGTTCGACGACGAGATCAACGACACCAAGCTGCGGCGGGGCGTTATTGCGATGGCGAACGCCGGCCCCGACACGAACGGCAGCCAATTCTTTATCGTCCAAGCTGATGAAACGCCCTGGCTTGACGGGCAGTACACGGCGTTCGGTCACGTGACAAAAGGCATGGACGTCGTCGACATGATCGCAGCGGTGAAACGGAATGACACGGATAAGCCCGTGAAGCCGGTGACGTTCACGGTGAAAATGCCGTCCGTTCGGTCGACGTCGTACGAAACGACGGCCCGCGAAAAAGCACGCGCTGCGGCCAAAGAGCGTCGGAAGAGGGCGGCAGAACGCCGTCAAAAGCGCCTGGAAGCACGTGAACGCGCGTCGGAAGCACGGTAAGGCATCATTCGTATACCTCTTCCTTATATAGGCCTCGCGAGAACGTCCTTGCAGGTTGGTCTTCCAAGCGATAGGAAACGTCCACAAGAAGTGAACAGTCTTGTTGACAGTGCCTTTTCCCATCCGTAGGATCCCCGCACTCCATAGCAAGGAAGCCCATGTGGGCGCACTTGTGTTCGAGCCTCCCGTCCGCGTTCGCGGCACTACAGAGGCCAGAGGAACCTCCAAGCTCTATGATCGGTATCATCGCCAAAAAGGTCGGCATGTCTCGCGTCTTCCGTGAAACGGGGGAGGCTGTCGCGGTTACGTACCTCGAAGTCAGCCCGAACACGGTCGTCCGCACGAAGACGAAGGAGAAGGACGGCTACGATGCCGTCGTCCTTGGTGTCGAACCGAAGGAGTGGAAGACCGGCAATGGCAAAGAAATGAAGCGTTATAAGGTTCAGAAAGAGTGGCAGGTCGATTCGCTCGACGGCTACGCCCCCGGTACGACCCTCACAGCCGAACTTTTGCCCGTCGATGCCACGGTCACGGTGACCGCCATCTCGAAGGGTAAGGGTTTCCAGGGTGTCGTGAAGCGCTTCCACTTCGGAGGCGGTCCCGGCTCCCACGGCTCGCACTTCAAGCGCGAACCGGGTTCGATCGGTATGCGTACCGATCCGGGTCGTATTTTCCGCGGCCGCGCGATGGCCGGTCACATGGGTCTGGAGCAGGTCACGGTGAAGAACCGCGCAGTCCTCGTTTCTGACGCCAAAAAGAACCTCGTTGGCATTTCTGGTCCGGTCCCGGGCCCGAACGGCGCGACGGTGTTTTTGACGCTTGAGCTCGCCTCCACCAAGGCTTCCAAATAACCATGACAATCGACGTCTACTCCGCCACCGGCCAGAAAGGAAAGCAGCTCACGCTGCCTGAGTCGCTCTTCGGCCAGGATGTGAATTTCGGCCTCATGCACCAGGCGGTCGTCCGTCAGCAGAGCAGCCGCCGCCAGAGCCCCGCGCACGTTCTCACGCGTTCCGAGGTCAGCGGTTCCACGAAGAAGCTTTTCGAACAGAAGCACACCGGCCGCGCCCGCCGCGGTGACGTCCGTTCCCCGTCCCTTCGCGGTGGTGGTAAGGCATTCGGCCCCCGCAACGCGAAGAACTACGAGAAGGACATGCCGAAGAAGATGCGCCACGCCGCCCTCCGCTCCTGCCTTAGCCTCCAAGCCGGCAAGGGGATCGTTACCGGCCTCGAAGCCTTCGGCGACGCCATCAAGACAAAGACGCTCGTGACCCTCCTCGGCAAGATGTCGATCGAGAACGTCCGCAACGTCCTGATCGTCTCGAAGGGTGTGAACAAGCCGCTCGTGCTGTCCGCCCGCAACGTGCAGGGTGTCACGGTCGTCCCGGCCTCCTACCTCAACCCCGAAGCCGTTCTCCACGCCCGTCACCTCATCTTCCTCACGGATGCGATCGAGGAGGCCGATCAGATCTTCGGCAAGAAGCATGTCACGGCGAACACGGGAAAGACGAAAGAGCACGGAGGACTCAAGTCCGAAGCACCGAAGAAGAAAGAGGCCGCTGTGAAGAAGGCCACGAAGGCAGCCGCCAAGAAGCCTGCTGCAAAAAAGAAAGCCACTTCTAAGAAATCCGCCTAACACCCCATGGAACTCTCCCGCATCATCATGGGCCAGATCGTGACGGAAAAGTCGGAGCGCCAGAAGGCGACCGGCCGCACCTACACGCTCCGCGTGCACCCCGACGCAACCAAGGTCGACGTCACCAAAGCCCTTGAAACGTACTTCGATGTTCAAGTCGACGGCGTCCGCATGGCATGGATCGTCCCGAAGACGCGCGCCCTCGGCGGCTCCCGCGTGCTCACGAAGCGCCACCGCAGCAAGCGCGCGTACGTCACTCTCGCATCCAAGAGCAAACTCCTCGATCTTACCGCTTTCAAAGCTTCCTGACCTCCCATGTCGATCAAGCAGATGAAACCAACGACCCCCGGACGACGTCAGATGACGATCGCGGACTTCTCGGACCT
>CAYGDM010000042.1:7106-9672 GCA_964348685.1 uncultured Candidatus Peribacteria bacterium
GAAAAGGGCCTCGTGAAGGGCAAAAAGCGCACCTCCGGCCGTGACGGCAAAGGCCAGGTCTCCGTTCGCCACCGCGGCGGCGGCCACAAGCGCCTGCTCCGCGACGTCGACTTCCGCCAGCTCGATAAGGCGAACATCCAGGGCGTCGTCACCGCGATCGAATACGATCCGGGTCGCAGCGCGCGCATCATCCTCGTCCGGTACGCGGACGGCGAGAAGCGTTACCACCTCGCTCCCCAGGGCCTCAACGTCGGCGACACGGTCGTCTCCGGAGAGCGCACGAAAGTGAAGGTCGGCAACCGCATGCAGCTCCAGCACATCCCGGTCGGTTACAAAGTGTTTAACCTCGAGATGCAGGCAGGTAAGGGAGGCCAGATCGTTCGTTCCGCCGGTACGGCCGCGACGCTCGTGGGTCTCGATGGCGACTTCGCCATCATCGAACTGCCGAGCGGAGAAATGCGCAAGATGCGCAAGGAATGCGCCGCCACGATCGGCATCACCTCCAACCCCGACCACAACCTCATCAACATCGGCAAGGCCGGCCGCATCCGCTGGATGGGTCGCCGTCCGCAGGTGCTTGGTACCGCGATGAACGCGGTGGATCACCCGCACGGTGGTGGTGAAGGTCACACGTCGATCGGTCTCAAGGGACCGAAGACCCCGTGGGGCAAGAAGGCTCTCGGCGTGAAGACGCGCAAGTCGAAGAAGAAGTCGACAGGACTCATCATCCGCCGCCGTACCAAGAAGAATAAGAAGAAATAATCTTCTCTCCTAACCACCCATGTCACGCTCCCTCAAGAAAGGCCCGAATATCGACTCCAAACTTCTGAAGAAGGTGGAGGCGATGATCGCGAAGAACGAGAAGAAGATTCTCAAGACGTGGGCGCGCGACTGCGATATCCCGCCGGAGTTCGTCGGATTCACCTTCGCGGTCCACAACGGCAAGGAATTCTTGCCGGTCTACGTCACGGAACAGATGGTCGGCCACAAACTTGGCGAGTTCTCCTGGACCACGAAGTTCAAGGCTCACGGTGGCAAGGCTGCCGCCGCTGAACCGGGCAAGGCTCCGCTCCCTCCGGGAATCTCCGCTCCCTCCGCTCCTGCCCCCGCTAAGTAAGCGATTTCTCTCCCACCCATGAAAGCCTACCTCTACTCGGCCCGCATTGCTCCCAAGAAGGCGAACCTGATCGCCACGTTGGTGCGTGGTTTGACGGTGGAAGAAGCGCTCACGCAGTTGGAGAAGACGAACAAGAAGGGCGCCCGCCTCGTCGAAAAGCTCATCGCCTCCGCCGCCGCCAACGCGGTGCACAACGACAAGCAGGTCCGCTCGCAGCTTCGTGTCGATTCCATCATCGTGAACCAGGGCATGGGTATGCGTCGCGGCGTGCCGATGGCGCGCGGCCGCATCCGCCCCATGCGCAAGTTCATGTCGCACATCGAAGTAACCCTCGGCCTCCTTACGGATGATATGGCCGCGAAGAAGAAGCCGAAATTGGGCTCCAAGGCTTCCCACGGTGCCAAGTCTCAGGTACAAGAGTCCGGCTCCAAAGAGAAGAAGCCCGCCGCCGCCAAGAAGGCTGCCTCCCCTAAGAAAGTTTCCTCTTCCTCCAAGTAACCCATGGGTCAGAAAGTAAACCCCAACGGCTTCCGGATCGGGATCTTCAAATCCTGGCCCTCCACGTGGTTCGCCGAAGGAAAGGCCTTCCGCGACAACCTCTTGCAGGACGTACTCGTGAAGCGCCACATCAAGGCGAAGCTGAAGGAAGCGGGCATCAGCGAGATCCTCATCGAACGCGGGAAGAAGACGATGGTCACGATCAAGAGCAGCAAGCCCGGCATCATCATCGGTAAGCAGGGCGCCGCTATCGAAGACATCCGCAAAGAGCTCGATAAGAAATTCGGCGGAACGTCGTTCCAGGTCGAAGTGCAGGAAGTGCGCAACCCGGACGCCGACGCGGCCGTCATCGCCGAGAACGTGCAGATGCAGATCGAACGCCGCATGCCGTATCGCCGCGCCGCCAAGCAGTCGATCGAGAAGGCCATGGCCTCCGGCGCCCTCGGCGTGAAGATCTCCCTCGCGGGCCGTCTCAACGGCGCTGAAATCGCACGCTCCGACACGTTCAAAGAAGGAAACATCCCTTTGCAGACTCTCCGCGCGGACATCCAGTTCGCACGCCGCCACGCGCTGACGAAGTACGGCACGATCGGCATCCAGGTGCACGTCTTCAAGGGAATGATTTTCAAGAACGCCCAACAGATGCAGTCGAACACACTTACGTCTCCCCAAAAGCAGCAATAAGCCCCCACTCCCATGTTAGAACCCAAGAAACTCATCTACCGGAAGCCTCACCGCCAGCGCGGTCGTTTCCATGGCACGGCCCAAAAGGGCGCAACGTTGGCCTTCGGGTCCATCGGATTGAAGTGCATTGAGGGCGGCGAAATCACGGCCCGTCAGATCGAAGCAGCCCGCAAAGCGATGACCCACTCCGTCCAGCGCGGCGGCAAGATCTGGATCCGCATCTTCCCGCACACGGCGGTCACGCGGAAGGCCGCCGAAGTGCCGATG
>CAYGDM010000043.1:0-9313 GCA_964348685.1 uncultured Candidatus Peribacteria bacterium
GGCGGGAGTTTTGGTGGTGGCGGCGCGAGCAGTAAATGGTAGGATGCGCGCATGCACACCTCAGTACGTTACGTTGTTTTCGCAGTCTTGTTGACGCTCGCGATGCCGTTGTCGGCGTCCGCGGCCACCCTCACCGTCACACAACAAGGAATCGTCTCTGCTTCGGCGCCGAAGGGAGCCCAGCGCGCAGTGTTCCTCGAAACGTCGATCACGGCGGGATGCGACGGCGATGTTGTCGTCACGTCCATGACGGTGAAGCACCGCGGTCTTGGCGATAGCGCTGACCTGGCCCGCGTGTACGCGACCGAAGGCGATGTACGCCTGAGCAGGACGCGGTCGCTCGATTCCTCCGACCGATCCGCCACGCTGCAATTCATTCCCTCCATGAACATCCGCTCTTGCACGACGAAACACGTGCAGATCCGCGGCGATTTCTCCGCGGAAGCGGCCGCTGCCGGCGAACACGGATTGCTCATTGAAGCGGTCGATGCCGGAGATGCCGTCGTGACGCTGGCCTCCACGACGAAGCCGAAGACCATCACCACGCGCCCCGTGTCGTCCGGCACGGTGAACGTCGAATTCCTCAGCCTTACGAAAGCCCTCCAATTCGGCAAGAATCGTACGTTCGCGCGCCTGCGCTTGGAGGCCGATAACGTGACGAATCACGACCTCGTGTCGATCACGTTGACGAACGACGGCAAGGCGACGGACGCCGATCTGCAAAACCTGCGCCTCGTGAACCGCAAAGGGGAAGCCGTGACGACCACCGCCGCAACGATGACCGGCAATCGCGTGACGTTGACGTTCGACCCTCTATTGCGACTCAATCGCAACGACCTGATCCTCCTCGAACTCAAGGGTGACATCACGGAGAGCAAGAAACGAACGATCCGCTTCACGCTTGAGGAACCAGCGGACCTCGAAGCGGTATCGCGCGCACGCTGAATCGCTCGCGTACGGGGCGGTGTTCTGGCACACTTCTCTCCGGCATGAAGTCCGGTCAAACACATCGTTTCGCGTTCATGGCCCTCCTCGCGCTCGCCGCCTGCACCCGCGGGGGCGACGAAGATCCGTCGGTCGTGCTTGAGCGTGCGGCTTCAAAGGCGGGGCAACTGCAATCCGCGGCGTTTGAAGCAGATTTTACGTATGAAACGCCCGACGGCATTTCCGCCAAGGGTACGCTGCGGGGCGTCCTCACGGAGGGTGGCAGACAATCGTCGTTTACGCTCAATGCCGATCTTCTCGTTCCTCAAGACGGTTTCGATCCGACGGTTCGGATCAACGCGGACGTTATCGTTGCTGGCGAAAACGAAGCATATCTCAAACTCTCGGCGCTCGACGGTAGCGTGCCGTTGCTACCGGGAATCGGTTTGCTCGACGAATCGATGCTTGATCGCTGGCTTTCCGTCGGACAAGCAACGTTGACGGGTTCCGCCATCAGTCCCGATCCGTCGTTCATCGCGATGCAGACGAGGGTGCTCGCTGTCACGAACGATCGTAGTTACGAAGACGTCGACGACGAGCGTTGTTACGCATACGACGTGACGATCGACCCTGCGAAGATGCTCTCGTTCCTCGAGCGCACCGCGGCCGAACAGGGACAAGCGTTCGATCGGGTCGCCGCTGAAGCGTTCATCGCGTCGTACGACGCACGCGGCACGATCTGGATCGACGCGGCGACGTCCGTCATCCGACGCATCACGTGGATCTTCGAGCCCGTCGACGAGGCATTGGGAGCGAGCGCTTCGTTAAGCGTTCATCTCTCGCGACACAACGAACCGGTTGAAATCACGCCTCCCCCCGATGCGGAACCCTTTTCCGATGCGCTGCCCGGCTCCTCCCTACCCGCACTGTGATGCCTGAAACACCCGAACCGCCGAATTCCGTATCGGTGCCGCTCGACGGCGTGTCAGCGCCGCTGCAAGCAGTCGAAGGAGCACCGGCGGTAGCCAAAAAATCAGAACCTGCCGTCCGCCGCTGGAAAGGAGTTCTGCTCCTCGTGCTCATCGCGGCGTACGTCGTGTACGGCGCTTGGTCGGTCGTCCTCATGGGGCTGCTGCCGTCGAACGACCCCGCCCTGAAGCAGTTGCCGTTGCTGGGGTTACTTGTCGCGCTCATCGGCGGCTTGGGCTTCCTTGGCCTCGGAGCGATCATGCTCCAACGCATCTCCCTCTCCCGTGCCGACGCTCGAGCGCGCGTCATCGCTCTTGGAAAGGTCATCCTCGCGGTAGTGCCGGGGTTGTTACTTAGCGCGATGGTGCCTCTGCTTACGATGCGCGAGATTCCGATCGTGATGGAGATCACGTCACCTACGACGCTGCAAGACATGGTTGCCCCCGTCGCGATGACGTTCAGTATCCAGAATGCGTTGCCCGGTCTCGCAGCGGAAGGATTCGTCCCCGTCGAGTATCGGTGGGACGTGAATGCCGATAAGAAAACCGACCAGGAAACCAGCATTCCCGAGTTGACTGCCACGTTCGAACGCGAGGGTTCCTATCGCGTCGCCGTCGTGATGCTTTCGGCGTCGGGCGTGCAGAAGAGCGCGACGAAATCATTCGTCATCCGTTCGTCGGTGTTCAAGGTGACGCCGATGACGCCGATCGTGAACCAAACCGCCGAGTTCAGCCTCGCACATTTGTATGAACCGCAAGGCGCCGTGAAGGAAGTGCGATGGGATTTCAACGACGACGGCGTGATCGATCAAACGACGGCGTCTCTCACGGTCATGCACACGTTCTTCCAGGTCGGAAGTTCGATGGTTCGCGCGAGCGTCGATTTGCTGAATAACACGCAAACGGTCTTTGAGCGCACGGTGGTCGTCGTGGAACCCCCGCCGTTGCCATTCCCGGTCACGCTTTCAACTGAGCCGAAGACGCTCATCGGCTCGCCGCCGTTCCCGGTGTTGTTCTCGATGGATGCTGAGATTTCCCCGGCGAAGATTGAGTGGAACTTCGGCGACGGTGAAACGGCATTGGGTCCCAAAACCGCGCATACATTCACGAAGAAAGGCACGTTTCCGGTGAACCTCCAAGTGTATTCCCAGAGCGGCGTCGTCGCCACGTTGCAGACGACCGTGAAAATCGTCGACCCGTTGCGGCTGCCAGACCTTACGTTCGAAGGCACGCCGGAACTTCGGGCAGGATCGAGCATCGAAGGCGAAGTCCCGCTGTCGCTGAACCTCACGCCCATCACGAGCACGCCGTTCATCCAATTCCAATGGGAGGCGCCCGAGGCGACGGATGTCGGCTCGACCGACACGTCGCTGCAAGCCATTTACCGCCGCGAAGGCACGTACACCGTCACGCTCATCGCGCAAGACTTGGAAGATCACGTGTTGCGTATGCCGATCACGGTGCGCGTGAAGCCTGCGAGTACGTCGCTCGTGATCGCGATGGATCCCGAAACGGGCGTCGCGCCGCTCGCGGTGCGTTTTGACGCGTCCGAGTCGTTCATCCCTGGCGAGACGATCACGGGATTCGTGTGGAACTACGGTGACGGTTCCAAAGAAGAATTCGGCGGCGCGAGCGCCGAGCACACGTTCGAAAAAGAAGGTACGTACAGCATCGGCCTCACGGCGAGGACGACGTCGGGCAAGAATTACGCGACGAAGAAAACGCTCATCGTCCGCGAGCCGCTGCTTCGCGCTTGCATCACGCCAAGCCGCATCCGAGGCACCGCGCCGCTGGGGGTCGACTTCGATTCCAGTTGCTCGGTCGGAACCCCCGACGCGTATCTCTGGGATTTCGGCGACGGCGCGCAGAGCGACCAGGCGGACGTTATCCACGTCTTTGAGGCCGCCGGCACGTACGACGTCACGCTGACCGTGACCGAAGGCGACGCCACCCACACCTCTACCATCACCATTACCGCCCAACCATGAAGCAGAAGCGCCTCGTTCAGATCTTCGCCGTTCTCGGCATCCTCGGCATCCTAGCTACGGCAATCGTGCCGCTCTTGGGGTAAAAAGCTCCCTTTTCGGGGTCCGAACCGCTACACTTCATGCCCATGCGGCACGGTTTTTTGCTCATCGACAAGGCGAAAGGGCCCACCAGCCACGGCGTGGTCGCGACCGTCCGGCGCACGCTGTCGGAACGCGACGTAGGCCATCTCGGCACGCTCGATCCTGCTGCGTCCGGTTTGCTGGTGCTCGCGGTGGGAAGTAAAGCACTGAAGGTGATCGAATTTTTCTCGGGCCTCGGGAAGGAGTATGTCGCCGACGTGCGGTTCGGCTCCGTCAGCTCGACGTACGACAGCGAAGGCACGATCGACAAAGTCCCTACCAAATCTGGATGGGTGATTCCGGACAAGGGGCACGTGCAGCGCGCGATCGACCAACGCTTCATCGGGAAAATTTCGCAGGTGCCGCCGAGCCACAGCGCCGTGCACATCGCGGGCGTCCGTGCGTACGACCTGGCCCGGAAGGGGATTGAAGTCGAGATGCCGAAGCGCGACGTGGAGATTCACCGCTGCGGCGTCCTGTCGTACGAATATCCGCATCTCCGGCTGCAGGTCAGCGTCAGCTCCGGCACGTACATCCGCTCGCTCGCGCATGACCTGGGTGACGTGCTTCGCTGCGGGGGGTACCTCGCGGGGTTGCGCCGCACGATGGTAGGGGAGTGGTCGGTGGAGAACGCCGTCACGGCGGACGCCGCGAAGTGGTCGGACGTGATCCCTCTCAAAGATGTCCTCGCGGGATTGCCCCGGATCGACGTCACCGCGGAAGAAGCAGAGAACCTGCGTCACGGCCGCAAAATCAAACGCGAAATCTCGGCTGGCACGTGGGCATGGTTTGAAGGGCTTCCGTTGGCCGTTTTAGTACCGGCGAAGGACGGTTCGCAGATGGCTCAACCGCGTAAGGTGTTATAAGCGGCACAATCCTTCGGTTCTTTTGCCAGTCGTGTATCGTTTCACCATGGCCGCCTAGCCGTTACTATCGAGGCTTATGCACACACCCCCCTCCTCTCTCGTGCGCCCGGCGCTGGGCATATTTCTCGTATCGATCCTATTTGGAACGCTCGTGCAACATGCGGGCGCGGTACGCCGAGGCATTACCGCCACGGGTGGTAATTCCATTTTCATGTTTTCCGGGACTCCCCCGGGAACGACGATTCACAGAGTTGGTACGACCACGGCCGTCGAATACAAGCGCTGTCTCGTCACGGCGCGCCATCTCGTTGATGGCATCGGTACGGATGGAACGATCGTAGCAGGCGTCGATCTGCGCAACGCGACGAATGCCATTCGGCGACAAGAGATCGCCGTAGTATCGATGGCGACTCCTGAAGCTCCTTCTACGGACTTCGCGGTGTTGTGGCTGAAAGATCTTCAGGACGAAGGCGGCGTTGACGGAGTGAAGCGCATCCATGAGTACGAGTTGTTGGAACTGAAAAAAGCGGAAAATTTCGGGCTGTCACCGATTGATTACGAAACGTATAGCGCTTCGGGTTCGCGTTCTACGGGGGCGCCCGTTCCGGTGTGGATGGTCGGATACGGCATGAGCGGCACGGTCATGGACACGGATGTCGGCATCAAAGTGAAGCGATACGGCTTTCCTGATGGCATTGCGTATTACCCCGGCGATTTCGATGGTTGGGGAGTGGAAGATGTTCCCGGATCGATGATCCGTACCGTTCGCGGTTCCGGCGGGCACATCGGCTGCACCGGCGACAGCGGATCTCCACTGCAGAAGAAGGTTGGCGGCGGCGTGTACGGCGTTCTTCATGCTGGCGGCGATACCAACTGCGAGGATACGGAAACCAACCTCTACGCGACGTTCGATGACCAGAACGACAACGGCGGGAAAACGAACTGGGAGCGACTAAAGACAATGGTGAAGGAAACGTGCGGTAGGCACGTATTCGGATTCAAGTGGCCGCACGGCGACGGCGGTTCGGGATACGTGTCCGGTGTTCTCGAAGGAGGGCAGGTGTGGCCCCCGATCTCAGGCATACAATTCAACGATACGATCCTTATGGGTGATGGCACGCCGAACCAGGACTTCCGCGAGTTCGTGCACGAAGGTCAGGACATGGTGCTGACTGCCGTGCCCGGCGCGAATTCGTTGTTCGTGCGATGGGAGCAGTACGGCTTGAATACTCCGTACGGCAATTGCCCGTGCTACGGTTCATCGAACCCCGTGTGCCGTATGGATTATGACGAGGTCGGGTATTACGACGTCGATACGTCGTTCGATGCGTCCGGCTGCTACGCGGTGTTCGGTCCATATGAGGAACCGCCCGTTTCCAGTTCCTCATCTGAGGAATCATCGTCCTCCGAAGGCGTGTAATGCGTCATGAATAGGCAGGGACGGGCATAAACCTATCCATCCCTGCCTTTTTTCGGATCGCGCCGTTCCGGCGGTTTCATTGCCTTGCGGCGTATCTTTGCTATCCTTTTGCGCGCTCCACGGGTTCGGAGTGATTTCACATCATGGATCGGTAGCCCAGTTGCCGTCGAACGCTTGCGTGAGACGATAAAGGAATCCTGCTCGATCCAGAACCAGAAGCGATCGCATACTTCACATCAATGGATCGGTAGCTCAGTTGGTAGAGCAGTTGCCTCTTAAGCAATTGGTCGCGGGTTCAAGTCCCGCCCGGTCCACCATTCGATTTCTTTTGGTGCGAATCGAATGACCGTGAGCTTGTCGAACGGCCATTCTTAAAAGCGTTACCTTTCGATGCGTTTGCCGTAGTAGTGTATGTACTTACCCCTTTCTACCATGCGTACAGTTTCCACTCTTACTCTTTCCCTCGGCGTCCTCGCACTCGCCGCGTGCTCCACGCAGACACCTCCGTTGAATTCCGCCGAAGGCGCACCGGAAGGGAGCATTCATAATCTTCCGGTCCCGACTGCGGTGCAGGCGGCGAAGGATGCGCTCGCCGAACGTCTCGACGTCGAGGTTTCCACGATCGTCGTCCTCGAAGCGCAGGAGGTCGAATGGTCCGATTCATGCCTTGGCCTCGGCGGCCTCGCCGAATCGTGCCTCGCGGCCATCACGCCCGGATACGACGTGCTCCTGGTCCATCAGGGCGTCGAGTACCGCTACCGCACGAACGAGGATGGAACGTCCGTTCGGGCGGAATAATCGTCGCACGAAAAATCGGGGAGCGCGCGGCTCCCCGATGTAAAACGGTGGTCGAAGACATCGGAGAAACATCATCCTTGGATATTTTCGTTGATGTAGAAAGCGAATCGATCGAGGATTTCTTGGGGAACGCCCGAAAGCTCAGAAAGATCATGAGGTAGTCCGTTTCGGCCTGCCAAGTCTTTCGACGCTGCGATGGGTTCCCAATCTCGTATGACGGGTTCACCTGCGTTTTTATGCACCAATAGTCGGTCCAATTGGTACGATCCGGGTTGTTTGTCGGCGTACCCGTTGTGTGTCTGCAGGTCGTAGAACGTAAGATCATCCCACGGCACACCGGCGATGGCACTGAGTGCCGTCACGACCGATTCAGCGACATTGATTGTGCTTGTCGCCTTGCGGCGAACGGATGTGAAGTAGATATTCTTTCCTTCGATGTAGTACGCGACGAGGCCGTTCACTGCCCCGTTGTAGGTGGCGACTGGCAAACGTTGAGCGTTCACGAGTATGTCTCCTTGTCTTCGACGATGTGAATGATGTGCTGCCGGAACGTCCGGCGGCACGCAAACGAGAAGTCGTTTACATCGCTATAATACAATAAAGATAAGTATTGTCCATGTTTTGTATGGCGAAAAGAAACCGCCTGCAATCGTGAGAATGCAGGCGGAGCGGCGTGGATGGACAGAAAACGATCCTAGTAGAGAGGCTGCTCGGCGGAGATGATGTACTGGCACAGTGCCAGATGAAAGTCATGACTCCGAAGCTGGTTTCCACGAAACACGACGCGCTCTGTTTCCGGGCACCAGTACGTTTGCATTCGAGGGTGACCCCATCGATGTTTATCGATGTGAATTTGCATCGACCCGCATCGAGGGTTTTGGGCGAAAGCACACGCGGCTTCGATCGGCGTCATGGCTCTGCTCGGCGTCGGCGGAGCGCCGGTGAAGTCGTGCACGACTTGGCCTCCGACCAGCCAATACGGGCGAAATCGGTTCGTCGTGTACGACAATTGATCGTCCGCACCGGGATTCTCCTTGTAGTACGGCACGCGTACGTCCATCACGAGAACCAGCGGCAGATGGAAGATTGGTTCGCTTTGGCAATCGTGCGGATGGTCGCTGTTGCCCAACGTGTGCGTCCATCCGTTAGGAAGAGGAGGGATGTCGCGCGGTGAAAACGCACCGATGAAATTCATGCGCTTCGCGACCATTTTTGCATACAGGAGCTCGGCGAGTTCGTTGTGAAACATGGAAAGATTCCTTCCTATGATGAAAAAAGAAACGAGACAAAAACCACGCTCAACTACTATTCTGCATATTTTTGAATCAGTCAATTGTCGACAATTCGCCGCAATACGCTTGCTGTACCGTTTATGCCGCCGTTTCCAACGAAGCCTCTTTGAACTTCCCGACTTTGAGTTCGTCCGGATCTTCCAGGTTCACGAGTTCGATCTCCGCCGCGTCCTCGCTCTCTCCGGTTTCGACGTTCGCTTCGCGCTTCGTCGCGAGCTCGTCGACGCGGTGTAGTGCTTCCATCATCTCTTTTCTGATTTGCTTCACGACTTCGGGGTGCTCGCTGTTCGCCTCTGCGCGGTCCTCAAAAAGAGTCTGGATTTTTTCGGCGTGGATTTCTTGTATGTCTTCGACTGTCGCTCCCTCCTGCTCCAGGGCTTGTTCGATCGCTTCGTGCTCCAGCTGATCCGCGTACTCCTTCGTGGTGTGAGGAGAGCCTTTCATCGCCATCAGCATACGCAGCTCATCAAAATTTGTCAATGAAACATATCATTCAGATACTTCTGTACTTTTTCTAAGAATAGAGTATCGTAGAGGATATTGATCAATCAATGCGACTGCCTCGATGCGTACATCGGATAGTCGTGAATGATCGATGGTGACAGCCTCTGCCCGAGGCTGTCATTTTTTTAGCATAACAAAAGACCCCGTTGCCGAGGTCCTTTGCTCCTTTCTGCCCTCCAAGGCAGTCCTGTGATGTATCGTCCGCTCGTCCTGTCGTTCAATCCAGGACAAGCCGGACCGACAGCGCGGTTAGTCCTGCACCTCTGCGTCATCATCATCTTCCATATCAGGGTGGGGGCCTTTCATCATGCCGCGGCCGTGCGGGCCCTTGCCTCCTTTGCCCATCATCACGCGAGGCATCGCGTCTTTGAGTTCGGGGTTTTCTTCGACGGCTGCTTTGATTTCCTCACGCATCGCTTCGTGGGCGGCGCGA
>CAYGDM010000043.1:9323-9658 GCA_964348685.1 uncultured Candidatus Peribacteria bacterium
GCGTCGTTGCGTTCCGTTTCATCCGTCATGTCCGCCGCCGCCTCGAGGGCGATGCGGTGGTTCTGGATCGCCTGTTTCTGGATCGCGACGAACGCGTCGATGTTCAGGAGCACCGCGTTGTCGCGGTCGATCATGTCTTGGACGTCTTCTTGGGAGAGCGGAGCGCGTTCGCCGTGGAATGCCATGCGGTCTTTCATCGTCGGGCTCGCTTGCGATTCCGTTCCGGATTGCGCGCCCGCGAATTGCGCCGCGAAGGGGAAGCCGATGGCGAGTGCGGAGATGCCGGAGACCGCGCCGAGTGCGAATGTCTTTTTCATGGGTGATGGGGGTAGGGG
>CAYGDM010000044.1:0-9638 GCA_964348685.1 uncultured Candidatus Peribacteria bacterium
CGGCCAGTCGAGCCGCTGCGACCGATCTGCTGGCCTGGCGTTACGTCCTGGCCTTCTTCGACCGAGGTCGAGCTCAGGTGGCCGTATATCGAGTAGAGCGTTTCGTCGGCGAGGCGGTGTTCGATGATCACATGCAGGCCCAAGCCCGACGTGTGGCGCTGCACCGACGACACGCGCCCGCCCGCGATGGCCATGACCGGCGTGCCCTCCGGCACTTTCATGTCGATGCCCGCGTGGTCGCCTGTGAACTCGCCTTTATCGAGGTCGTAGCTGCCGAAGTAGCGCGTCGAGTAGAAGAGTTTCGCCGTGAGAATCTTGATCGTTTCCGGATCATCGCGGGTCTTCATGAGTTCCGCCATCGGCGTCGTGAGTGTGTCCATATCATAGGCTGGGATCCGTACGAATTCCTCGCGGTCCATGTCGGCGTACGAACGTTCCCACTGTGCAGGCGTCTTCATCGCGCCCCAGTTGGGGGTGCGGCCGACGGGGAAGACTGCCCGGTCGAATGCAGGGAATTCGGATAGTTCCACGAGCTGCGCCGAAGAAGTGCTGGAATTGGACGCAGATTCGCTCGATTCCGATGATGCCGACGAGTCTTCTTTTGAAGACGCGGATGACGCCGGTTCCGATGACGCGCTTTCACTGGATACTTCAACGACCGGTGCGGGTGTTACAGGTTCTTCTGGGGCAGCCTCGCGGAGGGGTTCAGGCACAGAGAATGACGATTCGATGGAGGATGATACGTACCGCGGAGCGGGGGATTCGTCGAGTTGGAAGGCGATCTGGCGTTCGAGGAAATGGGCACGGAGCGGCGAGGGGCAGTAATGCCTCTGTTGCTCCGGAGGGAACACGACACCCAGGACGGATCCGACGACGATAGCACCGAGACCGACAAGTATCGGCTGTTTCGCACGATCCCAGACCTTGTGTATGTGTGTATTCATTTCTTATTATTATACTACAAAGTTGATTATTTAGCAATATTCATTCAAATCATACTAAGCGGATAAAAGGCCTTTTGCGTCGTATTACGCTGGTACAGCAGCTGTTCCATCGGTAGGATGAGAAGCCACTATGAAACGACGCTTCACCGAAGACGCCTGGCGCAAGGAACCGTGGTTCCAGAATCTGTGCGCTGCCATGCGCTCCTGCAAGACCGACGCCGATACGGCGAATTTTTTGCGCGATATCGGGACGCTGAGTGAGCTTCAAGCGTGGAGCGAGCGTCTCGAGGTCGCGCGATTGCTTGGCAAGGGCCATAGCTATCGTCAGATTTCAAAGGAAACGGGCGCCAGCACAACGACCGTCACCCGCGTCGCGCATTTCCTCGAGAACGGCGAAGGCGGTTACCGGCAGGTGCTCAACGTACACCGGCATCATCGTTTGCTTCCGAGGCAGAAACCGGATCAGGAACCGCCTGCTGCAGCCGCGACATCGAAGGAACCGTCGCCGACCGAGCCTGCTGCGCCGCAGCCAGTAACGGCATTACAAAAATACCTCTAAAGACATAGAGCCCTGTGCAAAGCTAAAAAACCCGATCACAAAATATGATCAGAAAAATTTTCGCTGGATGGTTTGTCCGAGGCGATAGAAGCGGCGTTTCAACGTGATCATCAGGGGAAGGCGGCCTGTTTCGACGTGTCGTCGCACGAGAGCTGCAAAAGCGTTGCCCTGTGTTGTGAGCTTCAGAAGCGATTCCGGGCGTTGATCCACGACCAGGCCGAATCGTCCTTTGCCCGGTGTGCATCGCGGTTCAAAGTGCGTGCCTGCATGTGCTCCGCCGAAGTATTGGAGGGACACTTTCACCGAGCTCATGGTTGTGCGGAGGAGCCCCTTCCAGGCAGGGGTGGGGGAGCCGCCCGTGTAGATCAGGTAGAACGGTATGTCGTTCCATTGTCCGCGCGTGCGGCGTTCCGCATCGAGACTGAATTCTCCGCAGCGGTCGATGAGGTTTTTGAGGTTTGCCGGGATGTCGAAGTTCCAAATCGGCGCGGCGAAGACGAGTCCGTCCGCCGCTTCGATCTTTGCGCGTACAGCGGCGAAATCGGGCTCATCACGGAAGTCGGGGGCGTAGCACCGGATGTCGAAGTGGTCGATGGAGAGTGTACGTAAGAGCACTTTGTCCGTTTCGGCGCCCGCTGCAGCAGCGCCTGCGATGAACGCGTCGGCGAGGGTTTCGCTGTTGCTCGGGTCGCTCGTGCCGCCGACGATGACGAGGATCTTCATGCTGGCGCAGTCTACGCACTCGCGCCCGCCGCGTCGACCGGCTGTTGATGCACAACATTGAGCGCTCGCGGGAGCAATTCGATGTCGAGGTGCTTTCCTGGGTGCACGTCGCCGTCGATCTGCACGTACCTGCCTTTGCGTTGGCGGATCGAGACGCGCTTGCCGCGGAACGTGAGGAGACGCGGGATTTTATGGCGTGGCATGCGCACAAGGAAACCAATGCCCGTCCAGATAGTTTCCCATACCGTGCGCGGATTCAAGACGAACACGTCGATCCAGCCGTCGTGCGCGGAGATGGATCGTTCGAGCGGCACGCCGATCACCCCGAATGCGTTCAGCGCTAACACGAGCTTCGCGACGACCTGGTGGCGCTCGCCGTCGACGATGATCGTGTATCGTCGTGCGATGTACGGGAGGAACGTGCGGAAGAAAGAAAGAGCGTACGCGAGCATGCCGAGGCGCCGCTTCATGTCGCGCGTCGCGCCCTGGATGAAGAGTGCGTCGTACCCCTGGCCGGCGCCGATGAGGCTGATGTGTTCGCGGTTCACGCGCAGGACGTCGATCGGGTCGCTCGGAGCGTTCAGCGCGAAGTCGACCGCCGTGCCGAGCGGGAAGAGGGGAATGCCCAGCGAGCCCGCGAGCATGTTGCCCGTCCCGTGCCCCAGGATCGCGAGCGGCGTACGGCTGCCTGCCGAGAGGAGTAGCTGTGCTATTTCGCGTACCGTTCCGTCGCCGCCGATTACGACGATGCGATCGAAGGGTTTTTGGACCGCTTCGCGCAGGGCGTCGCTCAATGTCGGCGTCGTTTCGATCCATTCGATCTCAGCGTCGTGTTTGTTGAAGGCGCTGCGGACGCGTTCGCGCGACGGTCGCAGTAGTCCCAAGCCAGAAACGGGGTTGTATACGACGAGGACGCGCTGCATGGATGCCCAGTGTACAGGATGAGCGATTTCGCCGTTTGTTGCCGGTAAATATTGGCGTGGTCGTCCGTCAACTGAGGTGTATGCCGCATGCCAGCCTCCTCACTCCTATCGGCGCTGTTCGGTGGACCGCCGGCAAGAACTTGCGTGAACGCGTAAGCCAGCACATCGCGCCGTGGGCGTCGATGCGCGGCGATCACTGTAACCGCGGACGCATGCACGCGGCGCCCGAGATCCTGCCTGGTTTGCGGATCCGGCACTTCCGTACGGGCAACGCGGTGTTTTCTACGCCCGTGATCGGCGCTGACGAAACGCTCTACGTGGGATCCGCCGATCACACGTTCTACGCGTTCGATCCGGTGAACGACCGCGAACGGTGGAGGTACGACGTCGGCGAGGTCGTCGATTCCGCGGCGACGATCGGGAAAGACGGAACGGTCTTCGTGCCGAGCGGCAACGGACTCTTCGCGTTCACCGCGGATGGGAAAAAGAAATGGCACCTGGATTTGCTGCGAGATGCCTCCCACTTCAGCCCGAGTACGATGTACTGGTGGGAAGGAAACGCGGTGGTGGGTCCTAACGGGTGGATCTACGCCGGGTGCGATGACTTCCATGTGTACGCGATGAATCCCGAAGGGGATATTCAGTGGAAAGCGCTGACGGGATGTTGCGTGTGGTCGTCGGCGTGTTTCGGCCCGGATAACACCTTATATATTTCATCGTTTGATTTTTGCGTCTATGCCATCGACATGCAGAGCGGCCGCGTGAAGTGGAAGCGGTCGATGAAGAACTTCGTCGCGTCATCGCCGATGCTGGCCCCAGACGGCACACTCTACGTCGGCAGCTTTGATGGGTCGTTGTACGCATTGGATGCCGCGAGTGGAGAGATTTCGTGGAGCATTCCGACCGGCGGGCCGATCTACGCTACGGCGGCAATGGCCGACGACGGATCTCTCTACGTCGGTTCGAGCGACGGAAATGTGTACTGCATCGATCCGACGACCCAGAGCGTTCGCTGGGCGTATGACACAGGCGATTGCGTGCGCGGAAGTGCGGCGATCGGTCTCGATCCCGAAGGGAAGCGATCGTTTCTCGTCTATGTCGGCAGCGGCAATGGCACGATCTACGCGTTCGAACCCGGCGGCACGGTTCGCTGGTCATACGACACGCTTCCCCTCGGTCCCGCGCGCGGAGGGCAGTACTGCAACATCAACGCAAGCATCGCGCTGGGGCGCCACGGCCTCGCGACGGCGTCCGCCAATGGCGACATCATCTATGTGCCGTACGACGTCGCGCAGACGCACTACGGTCACCCGGGCTTCACTGTCCATCCGCGCACGCAGTTCGTCCGCGAGGGGGCGCTGTTGTACCCCGTGTCGGTGGGTGGAGTGCTCGCAGCTGCTCCCGTGAACGGCCATGCGATCGAGGCGGATCCCGCCGATACTGTCTCGCTGAAACTCGTGCACCGTGAGGGTAATCGTACGCGGCCTGTCGAGATCGATGCGTCGTCGCTTCATGTAACGCTGCACAATGACACGTCCTACCGAGCGACTGTGAACTCCGATGGAACACACCTGCATCTCGTGCCCGGCGCTTCGGTGCCTGCCGGACGGCACACGGTCGATATCCGTGCGACGTATCGTAGCGACGGGAAGACTCATGAGTTCTCGTCGCCCTGCATCATCGACGTCCGTCCGGTCGATCGGCCCACCTCGGTCGAGGGATTGTCTTTTCGTATCGAGCAAATGTCGGTCTATGCTCCCGCGATCGTCGCCACGTTCGATCAGATCGGCATCGCGAGCGTGTGGATCGACGTGACGATCGCGCGGTTCGATCCCGTCACGGGGAATGTCGCTGCGTGGGGCGTGCAGAAGTTTGGCATCGGTCCGGACGGCGAACCCACCGCGGGCATTCCAGTGCCGCGGTCGTCGTTCTTCGCGTTCGGCGGAAGCTATAAGAACGGCACGCTCATCCTCGAAGCCAAGGATTGCCGCTTCGAACTGACGGCATTCCCTGTGCCGCTCGATACGTTGCGTTTCACGGCATCGGTGACGGAGAGGGGGGTGATCGCGAGCTCTCTGCTTGCGCAGGTCGACACGCGCCGTGCCCTTCTTCACATGATCGTATCGTGGCTTCCGGTGCCGCGTCGTGGCGGTGGGGCGCGCCTGCGCGAGCGCATGCGGCAGCTGCGCGCATGGTTCCCGGACGATCGGCCGATCGACGGCGTGGCGAACCTCTGGCTCGTGGCCCGTCGCACGGTGCCGCAGTGGTTCTGGGCGGTCGTCGCCCGCGTGTGGCGCCCGTGGTCGATGATCGACGCCCGCGGACGGTTCGCCGGCGTCGGCACCTTCCTCGCGACGCCCGCGCCCGCTCCGTCGCACGGCGGCCTGCGCGTGGAGCGCTTCGTAGTGGAGAAGCGGCGTGTACGAGCTGCCTTCATCGCGGATCCGTCCTATGACCGCGGTGACGCCTGTCCTGGCATCCTGCTCGTTGATCGTGATACTGGTCTGCCCGTCCCGTGTGATTATGCACTCCTCAGAATCGAACGCGACAAGCATAATGTTCCGACGAACGTCGTGCTCGATCTCCCCAATCTTCCGCACGGCTCGCACGTCGACGCCGTGCTCTTCGTTGATCTCGCCCTCCGCGCGACGATTCCTCTGCTAGCATGATGCCATGAATTTCCCTCTTCTCCTCACCGCTTCCCGGTTAGTTCTCGCGATCGTGGTCGGCACGCTTCTCGTTCTCGAAGATGCGATCCCGTTCCACGTCTCGATCGCCGCCGCATGCTTCATCGTCGCGTCGCTGACGGATTTCTTCGATGGGCGCCTCGCGCGGAAATGGAACCAGGCGACGCCGCTCGGCGCGTTTCTCGATCCTCTCGCCGACAAACTGCTCGTCTACCTTGCGTTCATCTATCTCACGACCGTTCTCATCTATCCGGTGTGGTTGCTGCTCATTCTCTTCGGGCGCGACATGGCCGTCGACGGACTTCGTGCCTTCTCGGTCGGCAAGGGGGTCGCGATGCCCGCGAACCTCATCGGCAAATGGAAGTCGTTCCTGCAGATGGGATCGATCGCGCTTTTGCTGGCTCTCGTCTCGGTCACCGAAGTGCAGCGCCTGACGTCGTGGGGGAATGAGGCACTGACATGGGTGCTCACGTCGACAGGGTACGAAGTCGCATTCGGTGCTACATACTGGTTGATGCTCGCGGCCGCGGCCGTCGGCCTCGTGAGCATGGTCCAGTATTTCGTGGAATCCGCTCCGAAACTTTTCCGTTCATCCTCCCATGCGTGACCTCGGGATTGTCATCACGATCTACGCGGCGGTCGTCGCTGCTGTCCTCTGGTATCTTCCCGCCTTTGTCGCGAATGCTGCGCCCGTCCTCATCGCACGCATCTCGTTTATTCGTTCCATCAACACCCCTATATGGCCCAGGGGGCTCGGTGCTCATAAAACGTGGGCTGGGCTTCTCGGCGGTGTTCTCGCAGGCGTTGCGGCCGGATGGATCGTGCATGCGTTTGATGTTCTCCCGTCGTCCATGAACGACGACGGCACGTTCGTGCCCGTTTCATGGCTGCTCTGGAGTGCGCTCATTTCGCTCGGCGCGCTCATCGGCGATATTGTGAAGAGCTACGCGAAGCGGCGCATCGGCATCGCACCGGGAAACGCATGGCCCGTGATCGACGGCATCGATTACGTCGTCGGCGCGCTACTCTTCGGTCTTGTGCTGTTCATTCCGTCGTGGCCCGTCGCGGTCGCATTGCTCGTCGCCGGGCCGATTTTGAGCCTTCTTGCGAATGTTTTTTCGTACGTGATCGGTTTGAAGAAAGTCTGGTACTAGTCGCGGCGGGCGCATGTATACAAAAATTCCTTTTCATATCGATCAGTCGTGCTGGAATAGTCATTTGAAAAATAATGAGGATTTGGAGTTTTTGTGTCTGTGACGGACACTTTGCCTCCTCGCTTTTTCCAATATTTTCGTCGGCTCCCATTCTTGTGAGGGCAAAACGAATCCCATATGTTGGGGTACGTTCTCCCCCGAGACACTATATACGGTATTTTCATCCATTTCCCGTCCAAGCCCATGAATCCCGTTTCCTCACCGTCTCGTTCCGCTTCCGTGCCCGAAAAAAAAGGCGGCGGTCTTTCCGTTCAGCGCGTCTTCACGACGCCGGGCAGTGATCCGCTCGAAGAAGTGCAGTACGAGAAGCGTACGAGCCGCATCAAGAACACGAACGGTTCGATCGTCTTCGAGATGCTCGATGCCGAGGTGCCCAAGGCCTGGAGCCAGGTCGCGACGGACATCGTCGTGAGCAAGTACTTCCGCAAAGCGGGCGTGCCGGTGAAAGACGAGCACGGCAACGTGATGAAGAATGAGAAGGGAGAGGCGATCACGGGTCCGGAGAAGTCGGCGAAGCAGGTCGTCCGCCGCTTGGCGGGCTGTTGGAGGTATTGGGGTGAGGCGCACGGGTATTTCGCCACGCCGCAGGACGCGCAGGCGTTCGAAGACGAGCTCTCCTACATGCTCATCCACCAGATGGCGGCTCCGAACTCGCCGCAGTGGTTCAACACCGGCCTGCAGACCGCCTATGGCATCACGGGTGTCCCGCAGGGCCACTACTACTGCGACGCCGTCACGGGCGAGGTGCGTAAGAGCGAAGACGCCTACACGCGTCCCCAGCCCCACGCGTGCTTCATCCAGAGCGTCGACGACGACATGGTCAACGAAGGCGGCATCATGGACCTGTGGGTCCGCGAGGCGCGCCTCTTTAAGTACGGTTCCGGCACGGGCACGAACTTTTCAAACCTCCGCGGACGCGGCGAGCCCCTCTCCGGCGGCGGAACGAGCTCGGGGCTCATGAGCTGGTTGAAGATCGGCGATCGCGCCGCGGGCGCCATCAAATCGGGCGGCACCACGCGCCGCGCCGCGAAAATGGTCTGTCTCGACCTCGACCATCCGGATATCGAAGCGTTCATCCACTGGAAGTCGGAAGAAGAGAAGAAAGTCGCCGCCCTCGTGAAGGCCGGCTACGACAGCGACTTCAACGGTGAGGCGTATCAGACGGTCTCCGGTCAAAACAGCAACAACTCCGTCCGCATCCCGCACGAGTTTTTCGAAGCGGTAGAGCAGGACGGCGATTGGAACCTCTACTGGCGCACCGAGCGTAAGAACGCCATCAAAGAACAGCGCGCCGCGAAAGCGTGCAAGACGCTCAAGGCCCGCGCCCTATGGGACGACATCGGCCTCGCCGCGTGGGAATGCGCCGATCCGGGCGTGCAGTACGACACGACGATCAACGACTGGCACACGTGCCCGAGCGATGGTCGTATCAACGCTTCAAACCCGTGCAGCGAATACATGTTCCTCGACAACACGGCCTGCAACCTCGCGTCGCTCAACCTCATCAAATTCTACGACCAGGAACACGGCACGTTCGAAGTCGAACGGTACATGCACGCCGCGCGACTCTGGACGATCGTCCTCGAGATCTCGGTCCTCATGGCGCAGTTCCCGAGCAAGGAGATCGCCGAACTCAGCTATAAGTACCGCACGCTCGGCCTCGGCTACGCCAACCTCGGCGCGATGCTCATGCAGATGGGCATCCCATACGACAGCGAGAAGGGTCGCGCCATCGGCGGCGCCCTCACCGCCATGCTCACCGGCGAGTCGTACGCGACCTCGGCCGAGATGGCCCGCAATCACGGACCGTTCCCGGGCTATGCCAGAAACCGCGAGCACATGCTCCGCGTGATCCGCAACCACCGCCGCGCCGCGTACGACGCACCGGCCAAGGAATACGAAGGTCTGCGCGTGACGCCGGTCGGCCTCGATCAGAGCGTTACTCCTGATTATCTCCTCACCGCCGCGAAGGAAGCGTGGGACCGCGCGCTCGCTACTGGCGAGGAGCACGGGTTCCGCAACGCGCAGACGACCGTCATCGCCCCGACGGGCACGATCGGCCTCGCGATGGACTGCGACACGACGGGCATCGAGCCGGACTTCGCGCTCGTAAAGTTCAAGAAGCTCGCCGGCGGCGGTTACATGAAGATCGCCAACCAGTCGGTCGAGCCGGCGCTCCACGCCCTCGGCTACAGCGACACGCAGGTGAAGGACATCATGCGCTACGTGATGGGCACCCTCTCGCTCGAAGGCACGCCGCACGTGAATCGCCAGAGTCTCCGCGCGAAGGGCTTCACGGAAGCCGACATTGCCAAGATCGAACAGCAACTCTCCGGCGTCTTCGAGCTCAGCTTCGCGTTCAACCGTCACGCCCTTGGCGACGAGGCCTTGAAGCGTTTCGGCTTCAGCGACGTGCAGATCGCCGACCCGATGTTTAACTTGCTCAAGGAACTCGACTTCACGGACGCACAGATCGAAGAAGCAAACCTCGCCGTCTGCGGCCGTCTCACGGTCGAAGGCGCCCCGCACCTCAAGCAGGAGCACTACGCCGGCTTCGACTGCGCCAACAAGTGCGGCAAGCTCGGCAG
>CAYGDM010000045.1:0-7662 GCA_964348685.1 uncultured Candidatus Peribacteria bacterium
CCTTGCGGACGAGCTTCTTCACCGCTTTTTCCTGGCGGCGGACGCAGGCGACTTTCTGTACTCCTTCTTTATCGGCGCACCGTGAGTCGCGATGAAGAATTTTGTCGTCGTTGCGGCGCTCGACGCGATCCTTCTTTTTGCTTGCTCCTGGGTTGTGCTTCACGATGCACTGAGCCTTGAGCAGGCCGGTCAGGTTCTCGCACGGTTTCTTCCAATCGTTGCCGCGCGAAGAGGCCGATGACGATTCTTCGCTCGACGAAGACGATGAGCTGGACGACGACGCTTCGACGGAGCTGCTGCTCGATGAATCGTCGCTATCTTCTGCGAAACTGAGCGTGGGGACGGATGCCGCAAGCATGGCGGCGGCGGCGAGGGCCGCGAGGGGGCGGTTCATAAAAGTGGGGAATGGAAACAAAAGAACATAGCCACTGTATCAGGCCGCTTGGCATGCTCTATTGCGGTCACGGGTGTTTCGGTGTCATGTACATCGTGTATGATTTCGCTCATGCACGTACGTTCTTCGATGTGCGCCGGCATGGCAGTTGTTGATGACCGCAGCGACGACGTGCTCGCCACGGTCACCGGCGTGTTCGTGCATCCCGATCTCGGAAAAGTTGAGGGCTTCTTCGTGCGGACAAGCGTTGGGGACGAGTTCCTCGCGGTGCAGGATATCGCTCGGTGGGGTCGCCATGTCTCCGTGCGCGATCCCGACACGATCGCTCCGCTCGACGAGCGCGTTCGTCTGAGCGCGCTCTGGGATGAAGGGCGGTTCGTGCTGGGGCAGAAGATCGTCACTGAGTCGGGCCTGCTTCTGGGGAAGTGCGCCGACGTACAATTTGAGACCGATACCTTTCGCCTCGAGTGGCTGTTCCCGCGCAGGTGGTTCCGATGGAAGCGTCCGTTGCCCGCATGGGCGATCCTTGAGGTGCGTCCCGATGCGGTGGTCGTGCGCGAAGGGGAGACGGTCGTGCCAAGCGCTGCCGAGACCGCGGCCGTCGGGGTGATGGAAGCGGCGATCGGTAACACTCCTGCTCAAGGGTAACGAAAAAGGACTCCCGAAGGAGCCCTTTTTGGATGCACGTGAAGAAGAATATTATTGGATTTGTTCTGAGAGGTAGACCGTCACGAGGCCGACGATGACGCGGGCGAAGAGCACGATCACGAGACCGGCAAGGGCGTAGAAGATCGCCTTCTTGGCCTTGTCCTTCTCTTCGTCGTTACCCTGCGAGACGATCAGGCGGATACCGGCGATGATCACGACCACCACGGCGATGAGCGCGAGGAAGTTCAGGACGGCGTTGATGATGTTCGTGATGATGTCGCGGATGCCGTCCGTGCCTGCGTCGCCCGCTCCGGGGGTGCCATCGATATCAGGTTCGGGGCCGGCGAACTGCGCGAGGGCGCTCGAGGCGGATACAAAGCTCGTGACTGCCGCGGCGGAAGCCGAGAGCGAGAATTTCTGGAAAGCGTTCATAAGAGAAAGGTAAGGGAGGAACGTCTTCAATAGTCTTGTCCAGTGGCACACCGCGCGCAAGCCTTTCGGCTGCGCAGCGCGTGACATTCCGTTGACACAAATTTCTTCTCTAGCGCCGTTGCACTCATTCGGTTTCGCGGCTTCCGAGGAATCCGATGACGAGCAGAATCACCGCCGGCAGCGCGAACCACACGTGTTGGTATTCGACGATCGCTCCGACGAGCGGGCTCGTGAGTTCGACGCCGCCGAGGGCGGGGGCCGACGCGAGCGTGCGGTCGAGGAGCGGTTTTCCGGTGATGTACGTGACGAGCGACGAGAGGAGCAATGCGGCCGTCGAGAGGCCAAGTGCGGCCGAAACGCCGATGTCCCATGCCGCGCCAAACCCGTTACCTGTTTCGATGTTGATACCGCCTTTCATCGCCATGAAGACGACGGCGACGGCAAAGAGGATGATCTTCACGACCGAGAGCGATTCGGGCGAGAGACTCAGGCCGACCATCGATGCGGTCGACGCGTTCATCAGGAGCAATGCGACATTGCCGAGTGCTTCGACCGCCACCAGAGAGATGTACGACGCGACGATGATTTTCACCGATGCGTCCCTTCCTACGATGAAGCTGTACGCCACGACGAGCGCGACGAAGAGAATGATGAGGAGGTCCCAGCTCAATTGGATGTCCATGGTTTCGATAGTACCACCGTCCGCTACGAGAGCGAGAGAGGAAGGTTCGCGCTCGTGTCGAAGGTCTTGTGTATGGCGTCCGGCTTTTCGCGTTGCAGGAAGAATCCCGCCGCGGCGATCATCGCGCCGTTGTCGGTGCAGTAGTCGTTTTTCGCGTGCCAACGCGTCGTCGTGCCGAGCGCTCTCACCATCGCGCGCAGGTGTTCGTTCGCGGAGACGCCGCCGACGAGATGAATCTCACGCGCTTCCGAATGCCGTTCGATCGCGCGCTGCAATCGGTCGACCAAGTGCCGGCAGATCGCGTGCTCGAAGCTCGCCGCGAGATCGGAAAGCCTTTCGATCGCCGAAGGATCGTCGCGCAGGAGATAGCGCAGTGACGTCTTGAGCCCCGAAAAGCTCCAGTTCAGCGAATCGTCGCCGGCGAGCGGGAGAGGGAAGGGGAACGCCGTTTTGTCGCCGCCGTGCGCTGCCTTCGCCATCGCCGGGCCGCCGGGGTAGGGGAGGCCCATCAGCGACGCGCCCTTGTCGAAGGCTTCGCCCGCGGCGTCGTCCCGCGTCTGGCCGATGAGCTGGCCTGCCGTGTGCGACGTACGCAGCCATAGGTCCGTGTGTCCGCCGGAGACCGAAAGTGTGAGGATGGGGAACAACGGCGAAGATCGGAGACCAGAGACCGGATCGTCGTCCAATCCGAGCCAAGGGGAACTCAAATGCCCGAGCGTGTGGTGCACGCCGATGAGCGGCTTCCCGTGGATCCACGAGAGCGTGCGCGCGGTGATGGTGCCGACGAGCAGCGATCCGAGCAGGCCTGGTGCATGCGTGACGGCGACGGCGTCGATGTCGGCGATTGTGCACCCTGCGTCTTTCAGTGCGGCGTCGATCACCGGTTGGATGCACTCGAGCTGGCGCCGCGCGGCTTCTTCCGGAATCACGCCGCCCGTCCGTTCGAACATCCCACTCGAGCTCGCGATGACGTTACTGAGCACGCGTCGTCCGTCCTCCACCACGGCGGCGGCGGTTTCATCGCACGATGTTTCGATCCCGAGGATCTTCATGCGCCGAGTATACGGGTATAGTGCGCCCCGTGATCGACTTTTTCCCCGCACAGAACATCGCGCTGCGAATCGCCGGATTCCCCGTTTATTGGTACGGAATCCTCTATTTGGTCGCGTTCGTCCTCGCGGCATTCCTCCTGCCGCGGTTACAGCATCTCCGGAAGCTGTGCCTCTCGAAGGGGGAGTGGAACGACATCCTCACCTGGGCCGTCGTGGGCGTGTTGGTGGGCGGACGCTTCGGCTACGTCCTCTTCTATCGCTTCGCGGACTTCCTCCAGAACCCCGTTCTGCTCTTCGACGTCCGCTCCGGCGGCATGGCGTCGCATGGGGGAATGATCGGCGTGGCGCTGGCGTTCGCGTGGGTGATGCGCAAACGCTCGTGGTCCGAGAAGCTCTCGATCGTCGACATCGCTGTGGTGCCGGTCGCGATCGGTTTGGCGTGCGGGCGCTTCGGCAATTTCCTGAACCAGGAACTCTACGGCACGGTGACGACGCTCCCGTGGGGGATGCAGTTCGACGGCGTGCAGGGGCTTCGGCATCCGACGCAGCTCTACGCGATCGTCAAAGACCTCTTCATCGCGGCGGCGTGTTTCGCGTATCTGCGGTCGACGCGAGACGCGTTCATCGCGGGTCGCACCGTGGCGCTCTTCCTAATGCTCTACGGCGTGCTGCGGTTCATCGTCGAGATCTTCCGCGACCAGACGATCATCACGATGTGGGGATCATTGAGCGAAGGGCAGGTGCTGACGGTGCCGGTGTTCGTGGCGGGAATGGCTATGTGGTTCGCGTTATCCCGAGGAATGGCTAAAAAGGCGTAAATTTGGTATAATTGTTCGATGATTGAGGTATCGCACGACTCGGCAGAACCGTTCCCGGACACGGGGAGGCAATTGGTTGAAAGGGGACAGCAAATCGTGCGAGAGCTTTTTGATGATGTCCTCAACATCGACAGTGTTCCTGCGTCTGCGGAATGGGAAGAAATTTGTGTAAAAAACCAATACGCGGCGGCGCGTATTACGAAAGGACGTGCGGCGGGTGTGCCAGACGTGATTCTGCGCACATTCTCGCAGGAATTCATTTTGGAGAACATCAAGAACTGCAATTTTCAGGTGGCTCTGAATTTCATGAAAAACATGGGGTTTGGCAGTGAGCAGGAACAAGCCACCGTGGCGCAGCTCCAGCAAGAGTGGGTAGTGGAAATGAAACGCGTGCGTGACGCCGGAGTTGAGAGGCAGGTTGGCAGGATGCGCCTGCATTCGAGTTCAACGATGGAGCACTTCATGCATTCCATCCGAAAACTTCCACTGATCGAGCAGCAGTTGGCGTACGAGTATTTGTGGGATTTTTGCGGAGGCGAAGACCTGAGGAAGCTCCAAACGTTCAAAAAAGAGCCGGTCGAAGGTGCTGGCATTTCCGTTGCGGATTTCTTCGGCGACGATCTCGTTGATATGAACGCGTCGCTCCCGATCACATGGCTGACGCCGGAGCAGTGGGCGATTGAGAAGCTAGCGCAGCAATCGGAAGAATCGCAGTAAGGAACGATTTTCGGTGAATCGGACATACTCCGTGCTTTTTCAATGCCTCGATGTGCAGCGGCGCGGCGTAGCCTTTGTGGCTTTCGAAGCCGTAGAGCGGGAACTCTTTCGCGTATTCGTGCATCATCCTGTCGCGGGTGACCTTCGCGACAATGCTCGCCGCCGCGATGCACGCTTCCTTCGCGTCGCCTTCGATCAGACTGCTATGCACGTAGTCGAACCAGTATTTGTCGCGCCCGTCGACGAGGAGGTACGTGGGTTTCACCGTTTCCGCGAGCATCGCGACCGCGCGTTGCATCGCCGATTCGTTGCTCGCCATGATGCCGTTCGTATCGATGTCCAACGCCGTCGAGAGTGCCACGCCCCACGGGCAGTTCGCCGTGATCCACGCGTAGCTTTCCTCGCGCTCGGTGTCGGTCAGTTGTTTGCTGTCGAAGAGCCTGATGCCGTCGATGGTCCAGCCGCCCGCCCTGGTCTTCTTGGGTTCCGTGGGCAAATGAACGGCTCCGGCCACGACCGGTCCGGCCAAGGGTCCGCGCCCCGCTTCGTCGACGCCGACGATTACTGCAGAATAGAGTGGCATGTCGTAAGACAAAGTGTAACCGAGGTGTTGTATGGGCGTGCCGGCGGCACGCCCTTACGATGCCAGGCGCGGCTTTGCTGTTTGCTTCAAAAGGTCCCGCACGATCTGCCGTTCGTTCCACGGCACTTTTCCTTCCTTGAGCCACATCGTCGTATCGCTGCCTTTGCCGCAGAGGACGACTGTATCGTTAGGTCTAGCTTCTTTCAGCAAGAACGCGATCGCTTCCTTGCGATCAAAAATGCGATGGCCTTCGACCTTCGAGTGGTCCATGCCCGCCCACACTTCATCGATGATCTTCCGTGGGTCTTCGGTATACGGGTCCTCGTTCGCGATGACGGCGATGTCGGCGTAGTCGCTCACGATCTTCCCGACGACCGGCCTCTTCTCCTTCATGCGGTCGCCGCAGCTGCCCGCGAGCACAAGCAATCGACCCTGGCACTCGGCCTTGAGCGCGGAGAGCGTCTTTTCGTATGCCTGGGGCGTAACGGTGAAGTCGACGTAGGCCTTGAACGCCTGTCCTTCATCGATCTTTTCCATGCGCCCCGGGATGCCTTGGAACGATGCGAGCGCAGATAGCGCGTCGCCGACGGATACACCGCAACCGATCGCAATGCCGACAGCCGTGAGTGCGTTCATCTTGTTAAATTCGCCGGGGATCTGCAGTGACAGGGGATGGCGTTCTGTTTCTTTGTGGCCGCTCTCGACGTGCACGATCGTTGAGCCTGCTTCTTCATCCAGCCACAGCAGCGTCGCCGTGCCGACCATGATCGCGCCATGTTTTGGCGAGGCGGTGGTGACGACCGTACGGAAACTCGGGACGTCGATGAGGTCTTTGTAGGATTGATCGTCGCCGTTCAAAACTTTCGTGCCTTTTCCCTTCAGCATGCGGAAGAGGATTTTCTTCGCATTCAGGTACTCGGCCATCGTGCCGTGGTAATCGAGGTGTTCGGGGCTGAGGTTTGTGATGGCCGCGGCACGCGGAAAGGTGAACCACGTGCGGCCTTGTAGTAGGCCGTGCGATGAATATTCAAGGACGGCGTGCGTGCACCCTTTCTTCTTCGCGTCGTAGAGGAATTTCTGGATGGCGAACGGTCCCGGCGACGTTTTCTGCGTCGCGTTCCAGCGGACGTCGGCGCCGGTTTGGAAGAACGCCGTCGAGAGCGCGGCGGTTTCGCGACCGGACTTTTGCAGGACGTGCGCGATCATGCCGACCGTCGTTGTCTTGCCATCGGTGCCCGTCACGCCCACCACGTAGAGGCGGCGCGCGGGAAAGCCGTAGCGCAGCGCGGCGACGAACGCCTTGCTCCTATGGAAGAGCAGGCGCAACGGATGCGTTTCGGGAATGGCTTTTTTGAGCTTATGCAACATCGAGGCCCAGCGTAGCACGGGCGCTGGCCACGTCGTGCCCTATTTCTCGCTGTAATTCCTCGATGGATGCGAAGTCGCGCACTTCGCGGATGTACGACACGAGCTCAACTGTGAGCGTGTCGGGGATGGTCTGGGGCGGGGGGCAGAGGAGGTGCACTTCGACCTAGGGCGTGTCCTTGAACACCGGCCGGGGGCCGGCATGCATTACCGCGGGCATGCGCGCGCCATCGAGCGTCGCCCATGCGGCGTAGATGCCTTCGCGGCCGATCGCTTCGAGCGACGACGGATCGAGGTTGATTGTAGGAGTGCCGAGGTCTTTGCCGCGTCCGGAACCGGACACGACGGACGCCGAAAAAGACATGATCACGTCTGGATCATACCACTGTTACTCATCATCCTCGCGCGCTTCGTCGCTCATCGCGATCGCATTTTTTTGGATCGTCTTAAAGTCGTAGGGGAACCGGTACGTTTCCATCGCTCTCACGGCCGCGGCGAAACAGTGCCAGTGCGTGAGTTGGTCGTAGGTGAAGCTGTTGCCGGCCTCCTGGTTCGGGTCGTAGTTCGTGAGCATGCTCGATGCCGGTGAGACCGGCACAACGCCGTGGCTCAGGCAGGCTTGCAGGTCGTCGCTGTCGCCCGGAGGCGCGCAGAAGAGCGCGAGGTCCGATGCGGTCAGGACGTTCTCGATGAGCGTTTTGTCGTTGGCGACGATCGCCACCTTGTGCGGCTTGTCCGTCGCGAGCTTCGAGAAGTACGAACCGTATTCCTTCGATCCTTTGCCAATCACGACGATCTGGAGGGGGAGAGAAAGGAGTCCGGCCATGACGTCTTCGAGGAGCGTGCCGCCGAGGTCGTCGGTCATACCCGCCGGCAAACAGAGCATCGCGCGGCGAGGCTGCTTCTCCCATCCGAGCTCCTTCTGGAGGTCCGCTTTCGCAGCCGACTTTTGGTCGAGAATCGTCGGTGTG
>CAYGDM010000045.1:7672-9636 GCA_964348685.1 uncultured Candidatus Peribacteria bacterium
TGGCTGGAGTCATAGGTGGGTGTGTTTGAGGTTTCTTGTTAGTATAGCGGAAATTCGCTGTTTTTTCCAGGGGGCGGGGCTTGAGGAAAAGAGGGGATCGGTGCCTGGTAATACTCGGTCGGACAGCGCTCGCGGGCCGCCCGAAACGTGGGTAGGATGCGGGCTCTGGAGCACCTCGTCCTCATCGACGGCCATCACCTTATGTACCGCGCCTATTGGGCGATTCCGCGAACCCTGAAGACAAAGTCGGGGGAACAGGTGAATACGATCTTCGGCATGGCGTCGATGCTGCTCTCGATTATGAAGATGGAGCAGCCCGATCGCATGGTCGTGTGCTTCGATGCCGGCGAGGAGACCTTCCGCCACGAGCAGAACGAAACCTATAAAGCCGGCCGCGCCGAGACGCCGGATGACTTCTATACCCAGATTCCGCGCGTGCTCGAACTCATCGACGTCTGGAAATTGCCCCACGCAGAGAATAAGAAGTACGAGGCCGACGACCTTCTTTGTGCGTACGCCAAAGCAGCGACCGACAACGGCGATCGCGTGACGATCGTGACCGGCGACCGCGACGCATTTCAGCTCGCCACCGACAAAGTCCGCATCGCGATCCCGCATAGCGGCTACATGCAGGCCGAGTACTTGGGCCCGGACGAGATCGAGGCCAAGTACGGCATTCGCCCCGATCAAGTGCCCGCCTACAAAGGTCTTGTCGGCGACAGCTCCGACAACCTCCCGGGCGTGAAGGGGATTGGCCCGAAGACGGCGTCGGAGTTGTTGCAGAAATACCAGACACTCGAAGGCGTCTACGAGAACTTGGCGGACATCCGCCCGACGGTGCGTGCGAAGCTGGAAGCCGACAAAGAAGCGGCATTCTTCTGCCAGCACATGGCGCTGCTCGTGAGCGACATTGATCTCATTCCGCCGTACGCTGATACCGTCTTGAAAGACATCGACGCGCCCGCGGTGATTTCGTTCTTCGAGCAGATGGAATTTACGATGCTCAAGCGGCGCTTGCTTGAGTTTTTGAAGACGCCCTACGGCGGGGGCATCACCGGCGGTGACGTCGCCGCGCTCGTCGCGTCGGTGTTCGAGGAGGCTCCGGCGGAGAAGCCGCAACAGCAACTTTTCTAAGAGAGAATCACGCATGATTCCTGATGATTTTTTGCGAAAATATTTTTCAAAAATGTTGTCGCGTATATTTTGATGAAATTTTCTTGCGCACATTTGCTACTCATTGAAATATCAATGGAAATTCATATGAATACATAGTTGTGTTTAGCCCTGCATGAAGCGGAAAAATACGAATAGTTTTTTTGAACAACATACGCAAACGTGTATACAAAAGAGAGTCGATGGTGCTTGCGGGCTTGTGCAAGCGATCTCTACACTTCGCATCCGAAACAGCACTTCGTTCCTGAAGCGCGCACTCCCTCCTCCTTATGCCAAAAGAACGTGTCATCGCCAGTCTGGATATTGGAAGCTCCAAAATCCGCACTGTCGTCGCTATTGCAGACCAGTCCGGTGATCACACCGTCCCGAACATCATCGGCGTCGGCCTCTCTCCTTCCCTTGGTATCCGGAAGGGTCAGGTGATCGATGTCGAGGAGCTCATCCATAACATCATCCTCTCGCTCGAAGACGCGGAGCGCATGGCGGGTGTTCCGGTGAACCATGTCTTCGTGTCGCTCAGTGGATCGCACATTGAGTCGTTCGACAGCCGTGGCGTAATCGCCATCTCCGGTTCCGACATCACGATGGACGATATCGGTCGCGTGCTCGAAGCCGCCCAGGCCGTGTCGATCCCGCCGAACCGCCGCATCCTTCATATCGAACCCAAGGCCTACTCTGTCGACGAGCAGCGCGGCATCAAGAATCCGCTCGGCATGACGGGTATCCGCCTCGAAGTCGAAGCGCATATCATCACGGGCCACATCCAGCACGTGAAGAACATCGAGAAGTGC
>CAYGDM010000046.1:0-8717 GCA_964348685.1 uncultured Candidatus Peribacteria bacterium
CTCCAGTGGAACGGCGACACGGCGTGGGCATACATCGCGTTCTCCGACGTTCCGGCGGACGATTCGGCACTGGCAGGATTCTTTGCGTTCGATACGCCGATCGCCATGCACTCGACCGACGACGGCTTCGACATGCGCCTCCCTCTCCGCCCGACACCGCGACTCTCGCCCGTACCGGCGCGCCCGCTCGTCGCGCTCACGAACCCCGACCACATCCTGCATGTTCCTTCATGGAACGCACTCGGCCGAGTGGCCACCACCGTTACACCCGAAACAGCGACCGTCGCCGAAACGCTCGCCGCCACGTTCCTGGCGGACTTCGCGCCCGGCGTCAGCCTTCGCTACGACGCATCGTCACTCTTGCACGACACGTCCCTCCTCCAGATCGGCAGCGATGCAAACGGACAACGCATATTTGCGTTCGAAGGCCGGGGACGATCGGCATCGAACACCGACCGCGTCCTGCGCGCGTTGCACCACGGCTTCGGCTCGACCCGGGCGGGCGCGAGCGTGAAGACGGCGACAGCCGAAGGCTACGTCATCAACACCCTCACGAGCGAAGGCGGCGCCCTGACGACCGAGCGCTCCGATGGACCGTGGTCGATCATCGAAACCATCGCCGGCGACGAGGTCCTCATCAGCGCGCGCGACGGCGCCCGGTTCGTTCTCACGACGGACACAGAAGCATTCGAGAAACGATCCGGCAGCGGCGCGTCGATCGACCCCCTCACCTCCGCCATCCACTGGGACAACGGCATCGCCGCACGGCTGTCCCCCCTCTTGCCCGGCTTTAATCCCAGCGACGACACATTCACCGTGAAGCTGTCGGATGGCCCAGGATACGTGGAATGGTCCGTACGGGGACTCTGAGCGTGTTGCCTTCGGGGCACCCAAACGCTACGCTCCAGGCCCTATGTCATTCACCCGTCTCGCAAGCTTCTTCTTCCCGGTTTCCGCGCTCCTCGTGGTCGCGTCGTTCGTCGCGTTCATCTGGCCCGGACCGGTCCTCTCGATCGAGTTCACGGGCGGTACTCTCCTTGAAGTGCGCTTGCCGGAGGGCGTCACGCAGGAACAACTCGAAACCTCCCTCGGCGAGATCCGCTTCAACGAAGTGGCATTGACCGATGTCAGCGTGACGACGAGCGGCGAGAGCCACTTCGTCCGCACCCAGACCCTCACGACGGAGCAACATGGCCAACTCCTCGCCGAACTCACGAAAGACCTCGGCGCGGTGCAGGAACTGCAGTACACGACGATCGGCCCGACGGTCGGAGCAAGCCTCAAGATCCGCGCGTTCTACGCTCTCATCGCCGCACTCGTCGCAATCGTCCTCTATGTTGCCGCCGCGTTCCGCAAGATCCCCGCGCACCTCTCGCCGTGGTCCTTCGGCATTGCCGCGATCATCGCCCTCCTCCACGACGTCGCCATCGTACTCGGCATCTTCACGCTGCTCAGCCACTACACGACGTTCCAGATGGACACGCTCTTCGTCTCGGCCCTGCTCTCGATCATGGGATACTCGGTCTCCGACACGATCGTCATCTTCGACCGCATCCGCGACAACCTCTTCGCCGAAGGCAAGCGCGGCGACTTCACGGAGATCGCCGAACGCTCCCTCCGCCAGTCCCTCACGCGCACGCTGAACACGGGCCTCGGCGCGTTGATCATGCTCTTCGCCCTGTTCTTCTTCGGCTCCGAGTCGATCCGCTGGTTCATCCTCGCACTCATCGTCGGCACGCTCGTCGGCACGTACTCCTCCTTCTTCATCGCCACTCCGCTCTTGGCCCTCTGGCGCAAGAGCCGCGGCTGATCCCCACGCCTCCTATGGCCGAGACCAACTCCAGCATCCAGCGAGACAAGGCGGGACGCAGCATCGTCACCGTTATCGTGCCCGCCGACATCGCGGCGAACGCCGAGAAGACCGCCCTCGAGCGGATGGGCTCCCGCGTGAACATCAAAGGCTTCCGGCCCGGCCACGCGCCCGAGTCCGCCATCCGCGAGAAGATCAATCCGGACGCCCTCTTCGAGGAAATCGTCCGCATCGCGCTGCGCGGCGTGTTGGCCGACATTTTGAAAGAACACTCGCTCTCTCCCATCGTTCCGCCGCGCATCGAGGCCGTGTCGAAGGACCCGATGACGCTGAAGATCACGTTCATCGAGCGTCCGCCCGTGAAGGTGAAGAACGCGGACAAACTCGCGCCCAAGCTCAAGGACACAAAGATCGAAGACAAGGATATCGACCGCGTGGTGCAGGGCGCTTTGGCCGAACACCGCACGTACAAAGTCGTCGAGCGCCCCGCCCAGAAAGGTGACCGTGTTATCGCCGCGTTCTCCGCCGTCGACAAAGACGGCAAGGACATCAGCGGCCTTCGCGCCGCGGAAGAGCGGATCATCATCGGCGAGAGCCGTCTGCTCCCGGGCTTCGAGGACCAGCTCGTAGGCGTCGCACCCGGCGGCGAGAAGAACTTCACCCTGACCCTCCCGGAGAAGTTCCAGGCCGAAGCGCTGCGTAACCAACCCGCGACCTTCACGGTGAAGCTCCAGAGCGTGGAAGAGGTAAAGACCCCGGAATTCACCGACGAATTCGCCCAAAAGAACCTGAACCACGCGACGGCGAAAGCCTTCCGCGACATGGTCGAACAGTCGATCAAAGAGCAGGAAGCGCAGTTCCAGAAGATCGGCCGCGAGCGCGAACTGCTCGACGCCATCCGCGACGCCACGACGGTCGACCTGCCCGAAGAACTTTTGGACCAGGAACTCCGCACGCTCGTGGAAGAATGGGCGACGCGCCTGGAGCAACAAGGCAAGACGGTGGAAGACGCGCTCAAGGCACAAGGCAAGACCGCCAAACAGGTCGAAGAGGAACTCCGCACCGAAGCAGGAAACCGCTGGAAGCTCCGTCTCGGCATCGCGCACCTGATCGACGAAAAGAAGATCGAGATCACGGCCGAAGAGGAAAAGGCAGCGATCGACGCCTTCCTCGATAACCTTGTCGACGAAGAGCGCACGGAAGCCGAAGAGCGCATCAAAGCTAAGGACCCGCTCTACGACGAAGTCCGCTGGCGCGCGACGGTCGATAAACTCATCGCGGCGCTCCTGGCGTAAGCGACATACAGCGCTCCCTAAAGGCTGTCGTTTTGCCGAAAAAATCGGCAGATGATTATGGCTTCATAGAGCCATATATCTTTTACGATTCTTGACAGTGTTTGTCGGATATTTCACTGATCCTATACTGGACACAGTAACAGCAATGTGTTGTTACAACTGATCTATCACACCACGGGAGAAGTACAATGACGACGTTCAATCAGAACACGTTCTCGACGCTCGATTCGGTCCAAAGCAACGCCCGCGCCACAGTGGCCAAGGAGAAGCTGGACGCTTGCATGAAGATGTTGAAAGAGCAGTATGGGAGCTACAAATGCGTGACGGTGCAGGCCGAACCTTTCCGGGTCGACCTTCTCATCAGTCCATTCGACCGGTCGAAAGCCGCCATCCTCACGGATGGAGGCATGCTGGAAGGACAAATGTTGCTCTGTAACAAAATGTCGCTCAACCTAATGAACTGGACCCAATTCAGTGCATATAGCGACTACTTTCCCGGCCTCGATGCGCGTATCAGTGCCATGGCGAAAGAGTATGGAATCACGACTGCCGTCGTGCATCGAGTGACAGGAAGAGATGAATGGCTGACGATCCCCGGCCTCGAATGCATGACTCATTGGGAGTTCATGACGAGATATGCGCCGGGAAGATCATGGATGATCGGGTGGCCATGCGTCCTCGTAGACCTGAAATACCATAATGGGTACGAAAACCCAAGTGCCTGTTTGGGTGCCCAGTTTCACTTATAACGTCGTCACGGAGCGAGGCGTGGTAGATCTAAATCCCTAGGCGGCAACGCCTGGGGATTTTTTATGTCTTCGCCTTCTTCGGCACCGCGTTTTCCCACACAAGCTCGAAGAGGTTTTTCAGCGTGCCGTAAATGGCCTTCGAGTCGACCACGACCGCGAAGAGCTCCCCTTCCCCGAACGACAGGAACGCCACCTTGGTATTGCCGAACAGCGATAGCTCGATGAAGTTGTTCTCCTTCGGGAAGTTCGCGATGCGGTGTTCGGCGTAGTGCTTTACATCTTCTTCCGCCTGCACCTCGCGGTTGCGCGCGTTCGCGGGGACGATGATGTGCAGGAAGTTCTTCGTCGCCAGGCGCTCCGGCGTCAGCTTGCGGATGAAATCGAAGATCTCCTTCGGCATGCGTTCGTAGTCGGTAATGATCATCCCCCGCTCGGTTTTGGACGCGGTGTTCACTTCGAGCAGCACCTCTTTGATGCCCGCCATGCCTTCGAAGAAGCGCACGCGCGGCTTCAGTGGCGACGAATAGGCCATCTCGAGTAGAGCCGGCAACGCGCCTTCGGCCATATTCACCGCCGTGCGGAAACGCTCGAGCAAGACCTGCGGCGCCAGGGCCGAAATACGCTTGATGCCCTTGCGCGCCTGGATCGTCAGCAACTGCTTCGTCACCAATTCTTCGACAACGCTATAGACCGTGCTGCGCTTCAGCCGCGTCTTCGTCGCGATACCGCCGAACGTCGCTTCGCCGGCTTCGAGCGCCGCCAGGTAGATCTTGGCCTCTTTATCCGAAAAACCGTTCTGGATCAGCATTTGTTCGATCATGCCGTTCAGTATAGCTGATTTTGCCGAAAAAATCGACAGATGATTATGGCTTCTGTAAGCCATTTATATCTTCGAATGTTTGATAGTATTTGTCGAATAGTTTCATGGTCCTATACTGGACACAGTAACAACAATGTGTTGTTACAAACGATCCTTCACAGCGCAGGAGAAGAGCGATGAATCAGAACGAACAACAACGTATTGCGTATACGAATCAGAGCTTGCGTGATTTGCGGGTGAATATGGAAAATGCGGATCCCGACGTGGCAAAAGCGGCAAGAGAGGTATATGCCTGGTTCGGTAGTTACCTTTACCACGTTGGATATGGCCTCATAACAGTGCAGTCGTATCCTTTCCGAGTCGATGCCCTCGTCCCAGGAATGCATCCATCAATGGCACTCATCTTGTCCGACGGAATGTTTGCGGGAACGAAGATGTACGCTTTCGATAATCACGTCCTCAACCTTATGAACTGGGATGCGTTCGAATTGAAACAGTTCCCTTCCCTTGTTTCGCGGTTCGAATGGCTTGCACGTGAATGCGGGATCACGACACCGGTTGTTCATACAAGCGCCCTATGGACAGGGCCACCCGAAATCCCAGGGTTTGGCTGGATCAGCCTTCGTGAGTGCATCTCAAGAACAAGCTTTCCACGAAGCTTCGGCCAACGTGACTACACAGCGTTTCCCTTCTTAGAAATCGAGCGACCGGGCGACGATGGAAAGCTCGTTCGAACAATCATCTGATTTCATCAACGGAGATGGCGCTGAGAAATCATCCCAGGCGGCAACGCCTGGGATTTTTTACGTCATCGCTTCGCCGCTCGCTTCACGGGCGCCCCCCACGTCGCGTGGATGCGCCGCTCAGGGTTCACCGCCTTGAGCATGTTGCACGCGTGGCGGTGGATGCGTACTTCGCCGCTGCGGCCGATGACGCCCATGAGCGCATCGCCGGGTTCGGGTTTGCAGCACTTCGCGGTAATGACCGGCATCGGGATGCTACCCTCCACGCGGGGCACGAGGCCGGAGCCGACAGGAACCTTCGCGGACTTCGCCGGTTCTTCTTTCTTCACGATGAGGTCGTCGATCTTCAGGAGCGCCGCGCCGGCCGTCATGCTCCCCTGCCCGATCGCCATGAGGAAATCCTCGCGCTCCAGGAGCGTCGCCTGCTTGCCGTCGAGCGTGCGCAGCAAGTTCATGTGCGCGTCGAGCACGGGACGGCGCAGGCGACGGAGCTCTTCGTTGAGCGCGCGTTTGCCGTCTTCGATCAGCTGCGGACGGTCGTGCACTGCGAGGTGGCGCTTCAGGCGGTTGCGGGCCGACGCGGTCTTGAGCAGCGTGATCCACCGCGGCGAGGGGTGCGGTTCTTTGTGGCGGATCACTTCGACGATGTCACCGTTTTCGAGGTGATGGTCGAGCGGGACGATGGCGCCGTTCACGCGCGCGGCTTTGAACGAGAGGCCCACAGCGGTGTGCACCTGGAACGCGAAGTCGAGCGGGGTCGACCCCTCCGGCAGCTCCACGACGTCGCCCTTCGGCGTGAGGACGAACATATGGTCCTGCAGGCCCGACATGCGCGGGTTGTCCTCGTCGCCTTCGTGCACGAACGCGCGCTCCACGAGGCGCAGGCTCTTCTCGGCGCGCCCCTTGCCCGCCTCCTTGTAGCTCCAGTGCGCAGCCACGCCGATGTTCGCTTCGCGGTGCATCGCGGTCGTGCGGACCTGCACTTCGACCATCACGCCGGGCGGCGCTTTGGGCAAGCCGAGCAGCGTGGTGTGCACGCTCTGGTAACCGTTCGGCTTCGGGAACGCGATGTAATCTTTGAAGCGGTTTTGGACCGGGTAGCCCATGCGATGCAAGAACCCGAGCGCTTGGTAGCACACGGCATCGGTCTCGCCGTCGACGACGACCCGCAGCGCGAAGAGGTCCGGGATGCCCTCGATGTGCGTGACCGTCTTGTGGCGCATCTTCTGGAAAATGCTGTACGCATGTTTCTCGCGGCCTTCGACCTTCACCTTCAACCCCTGATCACGCAGTTCTTTTTCCACGGCTTTCGCGGTGCCGCTCAAAAACGTCCCGTGCTTCTTGCGCATCGCCTGAAGCTGCTCGGTGATGCGCTCGTGGTCGACCGGGTAGAGCACCGGGAAGCCGGCGTCCTCGAGGGCGTGCTTGATCGAGTACATACCAAGCCTCGCCGCTGCCGGAGCGTAGAGCTGCAGCACGTCGCCGCAGATGCGGCGGCGCTCGGCGGCCGGGAACCGGTCGAGGTGGCGCAGCGTCACGAGCTGGTGGCAGAGCATGTAGAGGAACACGCGCGCGTCTTTGCTCACGCGGAAGAAATTCAAACGCAATCGCTCGACAGAGACGCGGCGGTTATGGGTCGTGAGGTGGCGGAGTACGTGGATCTCGCCGAGCATCACGCGTACGCGCTCGCCGTAGCGGGCTTCTATCTCCGTGAAGTTCCAGATGTGGAACTCCGGCACGTGATGGAGCAACGATACGACGACCAGGTCGGTGTCCGGCGAAAACGGCGCGAGCTCGCGCAGCAGTTCCATACAGTGATCGATGAGCATGACGCCCGATCGATGGGTTTTGCCGTCGTACGCTTTCTCCGCGTCCGCGAACGCGCGTTCCGCGATAACACGATCAACCGTCTTCGGGAGTGAGCTGAGCAGCTCCTCCCAATCGGCGCGGACCGCAGTGATCGCCTGAACCATCTGGCGGGATCGTAGCAGGAATTCTCAACGCCGCAGCAACAAAGTCACTGGACCGTCGTTGATACTTTCCACGGCCATGGAAGCGCCGAATTCGCCCGTTTGGACATCCTTCAGACCTTCCCCCCGCAACCGCTGTACGAAGCGCAGATACAGCCCCTCGGCCAGGTCACGTGGACCAGCCGCCATATAATCGGGACGATTACTACCTTCGACCGACCCAAGCAGCGTGAACTGCGACACGACGAGCACGGCGCCGCCGACGTCTTTCACCGTCCTATCGTTGATTTTCCCGTTTTCTCCTTCAAAAAGACGCAACGACGCGACCTTCTTGGCCAACCAATCGCACGCGTCATCCGTATCGCCATGGCCCACGCCCAAAAGAATCAGATATCCCTGGCCAATCGACGCGATACGCTTTTCTTCCACCGTAACAGCGGCCGAACGCACTTTTTGGAGAACAATCTGCATGTTCCGAGTGTATTCTTATTGACTCTGTCTGGCGATCTGATAAGGTAGGGGCTCGACCGAAGACCGAGGGCATTAGGACGCAGTCCGAAGGTAAGCCCCTCCGAGGCACACAGCATCGCTCATCCGGCTCCGGCTTGGTGATTCGTGCCGTTTGCCTCGCTGGTCTCCCGGTCGTCGGGATCCAGCGATTTTTTTTGGCCAAAAGCCTAAGAAAAGAGCCTCTCCCGCCCACCGAGACCCTCTTTTTTCAGACCCCCTCCTCTCCCATGGCCGTCACCAAAGCACAAAAGGCAGTGATCCTCACGGAACTCAAAGAGAAGATGCAGAAGGCGAAATCCATCATGTTCGCCCACTACATCGGCATGACCGTCTCGGACGTGTCCGAACTCCGCGGCAATCTCAAGAAGGGCAACGCCGAGATGAAGGTCGCGAAGAAGAACCTCATGCGCATCGCCGCGAAGGAACTGAACATGCCCGAACCGCCCGAAGAACTCCTCGACGGCGCCGTCGCGTGCATCTTCTCGTTCGAAGATCCGCTCACGGGCGGCCAGATCGCCTTCAAGTTCGCCAAGACGCACAAGCAGGTCGAACTGATCTGCGGCATCTGGGAAGGAAAACTCATCTCGAAGGAACAGGCCATCCAGATCGCCCAGATTCCGGGTCGCGAAGCGCTGCTCGGCATGTTCATGGCGATGTGCCAGGGTCCGCTGTCGTCCTTTGCACGCGGTCTCTCGGAGCTCGCGAAGATGAAGGCCGAACCCGCCAAAGAAGAGCCGAAAGTCGAAGCGCCAGCCGCCGCACCCGTTGCAGAAGCCGCTCCGGCCGCAGAAGCCCCCGCTGCCGAGGCAGCCCCCGCACC
>CAYGDM010000047.1:0-8545 GCA_964348685.1 uncultured Candidatus Peribacteria bacterium
GTCGCCCATCACGAGGATGCGCGGAGAACCGTCTGCGGTTTCGCGTTCGAACGCGCGGCTTCGCTCCACGAGTGCGGCGCTGTTACGTACGAGCCACGCGAAGCGGATCCCTTCGAAGGCGATCCATGCGAGGAACGCGCCGCCGATGATCACGAGGAGGATCCACATGGGTTTCATGCGTGTACGATACTCTTATTTTTTGGCTACGGCTTCAACAAAAGCAGACGTTTTTCCGTCGTAGTCGGCCGACGTTTCGTCGAGCGTCAGGATCGTGAAATCCGCTAGCTGCGTGCGCATGTAGTCCGGCGTGAAGAGGTGTCGCAGGTGCCCGTGGAGGAACATGTTTGGACCGACCTCTTCCCCTACGCCGTAGTACGGATCCTTCGTCGATTTGCACTTCACGAAGAAGAGTCCGCCGGGCTTGAGCATGCGGCGGATGTTTTCGAAGATCGCGGTCGTCGTCGTATCGTCGAAGTAGTGCAGGCTGAGATGCGCGTAGATCGCGTCGAATGATGCGTCGGGAAAATCCATCTTTGTCGTATCCATGACGTGCGCATTGATGGCCGGGTTCAGCGCCTTCACGCGCTCGATCGCCACGTCCGAGAAGTCGATCGCCGTGACGGCGAATCCTTGCTCCGTCAAAAAATTCGCATCGCGCCCGTCGCCGCAACCGATATCGAGGATCGATGCGCTCGGCTGCTCATGTAGGTAGTCGGCAGCTTTCTTCGCAAAATCGATGACGGCCGAAATCGGTCTTGTTTTATACGTTTCCTGCCATTTCGCGTACGGGTCGGTGGTCATGGGAGATATCGCAGCAGGCGCTGGAATGACATCATCAAGAAAAGATGAAACGATTGATGCTCGCTGCTGCGAAGAACAGGAAGAATGCGATGATGGGCAGGGCAGCCGCAAGCGAGGTCCACATTGACCAGTGGCGATTGCCCGACCGTCGCATATCGAACACATCGTACATACCGATGGCCCCTGTGATGCAGAGTGTGAATATCACAATGGGTACTATGATTATTGCTCCCATTCCTATGGTGTGATTCTGATTCAGAAGGATTGCCCACCCGATGATGAGATATGTGATGGCCGCGTTAGCGAGCCGCAATGAGACGGCGATGTTGCGGCGAGAGTACGTCATAGTTTTATGGAGCCGCTGGCCAGGATCGAACTGGCGACAACCTCATTACAAGTGAGGTGCTCTACCGACTGAGCTACAGCGGCCTATGGCTTCCAGTATACAGAAAGTCGGTGAAATCTTGAAGGGAAAGCCGTTTTATGCGATAATGAGGGTCCTGCTCTTTGGATGATCGCCCGTGGCTTCGTGCCATTGGGAGGAACGTCCGGGCTTCAACGGAACGCCATGCGGCTAACGGCCGTCGCGTCGTCACATATCAGGTAAAGGCGGCGTAGGACCAGTGCTACAGAGACGAACCCCGTCTACTCTCCTCTGGAGGGACCAATGGGGGTGAAACGCCTCGGGAACCGAGGGCCGGCTTTGTCCGAAAGGACTTCGCCGCGCTGGCAAACTCATGGTGAAGCAAGGAGGATTTGGGTTCGTGGATCAAGCGATGGTTCCGTCGCTCCGCGCACCCCTCCGCATGTTCCGCAAGGAACTCAGGCTCGCGAGTAATTGCGGCCGCAGAGAGATGGTCATCTCGGGACGGTTTCCGTCCTAGACAAAACCCGGCGTACAGAAGAGCAGGATCAAGAGAGCACCTTCGGGTGCTTTTTTGATGCGCTCGCCATCTCCGCGCCGATGTTGAATGCTTCGACGGCTTCGATGAGTTGATCGCGTACCGACCAATACGTCTCCGTGATCGCTTTCATAGTGGATTGCCACGCAGAAAGAGATGCTCGTTCGGGTGTCATGCTTTGTGCATGGTTCGGTTGTCGCACGCCTATCTTCGTGACGAAGTATCCCATCTGCCGGATCGTTGCCTGCGCTTCTTCATCCGATGCGCACTCGATGATGGGAGGAATCACATCGTCAGGATTCCTCTCCGGATCGGGCATGCCGATCGCAGTGAGGACGGGCGGGCCGTTATGCGGCGGGATCGGTCGATCTCCTCCTCGAAGCGACGCGGATGTTTGCGTTCGCGGTTCGATGTCGTCGTTGTAAGGGGTGTTCATAACCGATCACTCTACGCCGTTTCGCGCCATTTTGGAGTGCGTGTCCGTATTCTTGTGTCGTACATGGAGGTAGCATCTTTCCATGCGATCGTTGCGTGTGTTTCTCGCCGTTCTCCCCTTCGCACTTCTTGCGGCACCCCTGTCCGCGCATGCCCAATCGGGCGCGGCGCTCGGCGGGACCGGCGCGGGCTTGCTCAATTTTTCGAGCGGCGCACTGCAACTTGTCGTTCCGGCGCCCGCCGTTGTCGCGCCGCCCGCAGTTCCCGCAAAAAAACTTGGAACCGTGACGTGGATCGACGCGGGTAAGCTCGCCGACACACTCCGCATCGCCGAACCAGTCGCGGACCTTCGCGCGGTGACGACCGATCCTACGGGCAAGAACGTCGGGTTCTACTACGTCTCCGCCAAGGAGAAAACGTTCACGGTGTACCGCAACGGACGCCTGATGCAGAGTGGCGATCTTGAGACGCTGGCCGACCATCAAAAGCCGCTGATTTTCCGCATGACCGCGAGTGGCGATTTGCTGTATGTCGTCCACGGTACGGACTTGTACGTGAACGCGGCTCCGGTTTCGCTCGATCGTACGTCGTTCCCGTCCGTTCATAGTGTGTACGAACGCAGCGGCACAGTGACCTTCGCCGAGGGCGGCAACGTGGTCGCTTACGACGTCGTTCGCAACACGCGCAGGCTCCTCCATAAGCACGCAGGCACGATCGAATCGATCCGCCGCCAGGGCGACACGGTCGCGTACACGCTGCGTGAGCGAGGCGGAGTGCGTATGTATCGCGACGGGCGGCGCGTGAGTGCGAAGATTGTTGAAAATCCACAGAATTTTGCCCTGTCGCAGGAGGGCGATGTGTTCTTCTTCACGAAGGCCGCCCGCGGGTATGCGCTCTACCGCAACACGCGGTCGTACGTGACGGGCAAAGGCGCCGGCGCGTTCGTGGGCATCGATCCGAAGGGGCACGTGTGGCACCTGTCGTACACGCGGCTCGATAGCCGCAATACGATACGGCTGCAAAAGGATCGCTCGCCGAAAAATTTACTGCCTGCCAACGTCGAAAACGTCGAACTCGATATGGGGTATCCGGACGGTGGCTACGCTCTGCGCGCGGCGTTCTTCCAGAGCCCGTCGGCGTTCTTCCTCGTGCGCGACGGCGCTTCGCTCGGCAGGGCATTTAACTTCGATTTTCCGTTCAACGATACGAACGGCCTTCTGGCCTGGGACGACGTAGCAGTTCTCCGGGTGCACGACGGCAATCACTGGAGGATTTCGGCTGATGGCGAGATTTTGAGCGATTCACGCCTAAAAGAGGTCTTCTTCGCACGGGTACATGGGGCGGAATTGATAATCTATGCAACAAAGTGAGTTGTCACCCTGAGCTTGACGAAGGGTGACGGTGTACGCGACCCGGTAAGGCGTATACTCTGCGCAGTCCATGAAGCGTTCTGAAATCCTCTTCGGCGTCGCGCGCATTCCCTTGGACGCGCTCTGCGCGTTCATTGCGTTCCTCTTGGCGTACGAACTCCGCGCCAACAACGTGAATCTGCTCCCGTGGGTGCAGATCAAAGACGCGACATCGACCCTCCCTGCTTCCGCCGAATACTTCGCGTACTTCGCGCTTCCGGGAGCGATCGTGTTCGTCGTGATTGCGATGGCGCTGGGGCTCTACGGTTTGCAGGTCACGCGTAGCGCGTGGAACGAAATCGGCCGCCTGCTTCTCGCGTCGCTCGTGTGGACCGTCGCCGTGATGGCGTGGTATTTCCTCGTCCGCCAGGAACTCTTCTTTTCGCGTCTTCTCCTTGTCTACGCCGTGTGTTTGCTGACGGTCTTGGTGTGCTGTGCGCGCGGATTGCTCACGCTCCTCCAGCGCGAGCTACTGCGCATGGGCATCGGAGTGCGCAGCGTCGTGACGTACGGCAAGCACCCACCCTCGGAGCCCGCCACCGCCACGTTGCAAAGCGACATCCGTTACCGCTATCTCGGCCACGTGCGCGATTTTGCGGCCCTGACGAGCGCGTACCCGAACCGCATCGATCTTGTGCTCCAAACCGACCCGGATCCTGAGAGCGAGGCAACACTCACGCTCATCGAACACTGCCGAAGCCAACACGTTGGGTACGGCTTCTTCCCGCCCGTGTTCGCGGACGTGCCGCACCTGCTCGTGATCGAACGCATGGGATTGCTCCCCACGCTGCGGTTCCGCCCCACGCCCCTCGACGGTTGGGGGCGCGTGTTCAAGCGCCTCTTCGATGTGGTTGTCAGCGCGGTCGCGATCGTCATGTTGTCGCCGGTGTTGCTCGTCATCGCGATTCTCGTACTGCTCGACGGCGGCTTCCCGATTTTCTTCGTCCAGAGGCGCGTCGGCGAGCTTGGCGAGAAGCCGCTGCCGATCATTAAGTTCCGCTCGATGGTGCCCGATGCCGAGAAGCGTCTCGACGAGGTGATCGCGTTGAATCACCGTACCGATGGGCCGCTCTTCAAGATGAAGCACGATCCGCGCGTCACGCGGCTCGGCGCGTTTCTTCGTAAGTGGTCGATCGACGAATTGCCCCAGCTCTTCAATGTGTTCTACGGCCATATGTCGCTCGTGGGCCCGCGCCCGCATTTGCCGCAGGAAGTCTCGCGCTACACGAGTTACCAGCGCCGCGTGTTCGCCGTGCGCCCGGGCATGACCGGTCTTGCGCAGGTATCGGGCCGCTCGGACCTCACGTTCGATCGAGAAGTGGCGCTCGACCTGCAGTACATTGAAGAATGGTCCTTATTCCTCGACCTGTGGGTCCTCTGGAGGACGTTGGTTGTCGTGATGGGTCGCAGGGGGGCTGACTAAAGAGGCGCGTCAGGCTAGGATCGGTCCGTGCAGTTCACGACCCCCCGTCTCGTCGGTTTCATCTGCGGCCTCATGCTCTGCATCGTTGTCGTGCAGGCTGCGTTGCCCACGCCCGCGGCACAGACACCTCCTCCGCCACCGGAGCCCGAGACGTGTATCGGTGATCCGATCCCGGTCGAGTACGCGTTCTCTGGGTGGTTGCAGCCGCATGCGTGCGCCGTGCAGTGCGCCGACGATCAGCCGCGGTACATCCTGTACAGCGACGGCAAAGCTGCGCAGTGCCAGACGCCGCCGGGGTGCAATGACGAAGGGGAAGACAGGGGGATTTTGTGCGAGCCTGCACTGACGTCCGGTCTCTGATCTTCAGAGCGGCAACGCTTGTTGCGGACCGTCCGGCTTCTTTGGCTTAGGCGCTTTCTTCATGGGCGTTTTCGGCGCATTGAGAGGCTTCGTCGTGAAGGGCGGCGAGGGTTCGGTCGCGAATGTTTCGATGTAATTCTTCACGCGCGTGCCGTACGATTTTTCTTTCATGCGCTGGTCGAGGATCGCGACGTCGGACCCCGGTGACGCATGGCGCGAGAAGGCGCGAAGCAGGCGGAACACGCGCTGCAGGACGCGGACGAGCGCGTATTGCTCGAAGCCGTTTGAAAAGAGCTCTTTGCGGAAACCGAATACCGGCTGGCCCGGGTGGTCGAAGGGGAGGCTGTCGAGCACGAGATGCTGGGCTGAGTTCTCCGGCAAGTCGATCCCTTCGTACATCCATGGCGTCAGCATCCAGATCGTCGTGCCTTCCGCCGCGAGGAAATCGCTCTCCATGCGTCCTTGGCCGCCCGACATGCCTTGGCAGATGAGCGTCACGCCCTTTTCTTCTAGGCGTTCGGTGTGTTTGATGAACGCGTTTTCGATGATGCGCTTACTGCCGATGAGCGCGATCGTTTTGCCTGCGGGCGGATTTTCCAGGATTGCTTCGAGGCCGGTGTCGGGGAATGCGATCGGGAACGTTTCGAGCGTGTCGGCATGCGCGGTGTGAAGTTCGTGCGGAAAGCCGTCGGGGATCACCGCGGGCACCGCGCCCTTGAGGCCCGGGGGCACCAGGAGCGTCGTGGCGTACGGCGTGAAGAGCAACTGCTTGAGCAGGATGTCGACGCGCTGCGGGGCGCTGTGCAGCGAGACGCTGCCGCTCTGCGCGCGGGTTTCGATCCAGGTCAGCATCGGGATGTCCGATGCCGGCGTAAGGAACGTTTTGAGTTCGGTCAGGATGTAGCGCAGGCGCCCGGCGAGCGATGCGTCGGCAAGGGCGTCGTCCAAAAGCGTAAGGAGGCCCTTCGTTTCGGGGCGAGAGAAATCCTTCGCGTTCACCATGTATTGGTCTGTGCCGCCCTTCACCAGTTCGGCCCAGAGTGCCGCGTTGTCTACGATGCGCATGAGGGTGTCATTCCCCTGCGCGGCGGCGCGCAGATCGTCGAGCGCCACCCACGAACCGAAGGCTTTCGTCGCGGTATCTTCGAGCATCGACGCATCGTCGACAATCACGCGCGACCCCTCGGCGATCACGTTTCCTTCGCGCAAAAACGACAGCAACTGGCGGTGATCGACGATTCGCACCACAGCGCCTCCTTCGAGTTGGGCACGGTAGGCGGGGTGCTCCTCCGTCGCGGCCAGTTTGCCGTTCCAGGTGTCGCGCTCCCCCGCGTGCAGCGCCACGTCTGCCCGCACGCGGGGCGAAAACCACGAGAGCTTCAGTGCGAGCGTCGCTTCTTCCGGCAACATCATCTCCTGCGCGCGCAGTTTTTTTGCCGCATCGGGGTCGAGCAGCAGCGACGGCGGGTGAAGGATTGACACACCGGTCGTGAGGTCGTGGCGCTTGAGTGCTGCGTCGAGGTTTTTCACGGCGATCCACGTCGGCGTCGTTTCTTTCGCGATGCCGGCGATCATGGCGGGGACGAACGCGGGGTCGAGCGATTCTTCTACGAGCGTGACGGTGCCGGGCTTCGAGCTCGGCAAGGTTATCGGCGCAGCACTCTTCACCGGCGTTCTCTTGCGCGCATTTTCGAGCCATTCGCCTTTTCCTCCTTCACTGGGCAACGCATCGAAGAACATGCGGTAGCCATCGCTCGAGCGCGCCATCATGGCCTTCGCTTCGGCGATTTTATCGGCCGGTAGGTCGCACAACCGTTCCCAGATTGCTCCGAGCAACGCGGCCGTCGCGTGGACGTCTCCAAGGGCGCGGTGCTGCGGTTCGTGCGGCAGGTCGAGCGCGGCGCTCATGTACTGCAGCGAAAAGCTTTTGAGTTCCGGGAAGACGAGCGCTGCGAGGAGCGACGTGTCGATCCACGGGCGCGCGGTGAGGTCGATGTTTTCGCCCTTGAGCATGCCCAAGTCGAATTGCAGGTTTTGGCCCACGAGCAGCGTGTCGGCGCCCAGGGTCTTCGTGAATTCTTCCGCCACGTCCGCGATCACCGGCTTGCCTTCGAGCATGGCCGGCGTGATGCGCGTGAGCACCTGCACGTGCGGCGGCAGTTGATCCGGGGGGTTGGTCAGCGCTTCAAACGTTCCCGCGAGCGCGCCGCCTTCATACCGGACGCACGCCAATTCCGCGATGTGGTGCACGCGCGGTACGAAGCCCGTCGTTTCGGTATCTAATACGGCGAAGGGCAAAGGCGGGAAACGCATGGGCGCATGGTAGCGGGTTATTCATCGGACTCGAACCCGTCTTCGTCCAGTTTCTGTCGTAACGTTTCGCGTTCGCGGCGCGTCGCTTCGAGGTCGAATGTGAGGTATTTCATGTCGAGACGGAGCTGCGACAGGGCCTCCTGCACCAATGCGAGGATGCGCCTCCGGCGTTTCGTGGAGTCGACGACGCGGGACATAAGTCCATCGAGTTTGCTGCGCACTTCGGCGGGCATGGCTGCGATAGCGGCAGCGAGATCTGCGACTTCATGTGGAATTTTATCCGCCTCCCGTTGTTGTTCAGGGCTTGCCATGGAGGGTCATTGCATCACTCGCCCCGTTTCCGCGCAAGGCGTACAAAAAAACGGGCCCGAAAGCCCGTTTTTTGGATAGTTCTCGCTTAGGCCGCGACGGCGCCTTCGCCCGCGACAGGCTGGCCGTCGTCGGGGGTGTTGGAGCCGGTTTCCGGCGTCGCTTCCGCTGTCGGTGCGGTTTCCAAAACTTCGGTTTGTACATCGTGCTCGGAGGCTTCCGCAACCGGTGCTGTTCCGCCTTCGATGATTTCCCCTTCCGCGTTCAGGATCGCGACCGGGACCTCTTCGCCGCGGAGTTCCGCGAGCTTGGCCTGGAAAGCAGGGAGTTCTTCGTAGTTGTACATGTCGAGTTCGAAGCCCGTGAGCTCGGTGGCGAGGCGGATGTTCTGGCCCTTCTTGCCGATGGCCATCGGGCGCTGCGCTTCTTCGACGAACACCGCGGCGCGCTTCTTGATCTTGCGGCTGTCGGCGTCGACGCCTTCCTGGTCATTCACGATGATCACGGCGGAGATCGCGGCTGGCTGGAGTGCCGGGCTGATCAGCTTGATCGGGTCCTCGCTCCATTCGAGCATGTCGACGCGCTCGCCGTTG
>CAYGDM010000048.1:0-8496 GCA_964348685.1 uncultured Candidatus Peribacteria bacterium
CGATGTGCCAGCCCGGGAACCCGTCGGGATTCCCCTGCCCCGGACTCTGCCAACGCAGCGCGTGATGCTCGTTTTGACCCACGCAAAACTTCCAGAGCGCGAAGTCGGCTGGGTGCTTCTTTCCTTCGTTCACCTCCACGCGCGAACCGGACACAATGTTATCAAGCGTGTTGCCGGAGAGCGTGCCGTACGGCGAGCGCGTCTTCGACGTGACATCGAAGTAGATGCCGTCCGCCGCGACGTACGCGTTGCCCTTCGCGAGCAGCGCTTCGATCATGGTCTTCATGTGATCCACGAAATCGCTCGCGCGCGGGCGCTGCCACGGTTCAAGCATGTTCAGCGCGGCTTCATCGCTGCGATACAAATTCTCGTACGACAGCGCGACCTTCAGCACCGTCTCGTGCGTGACCGCGCCGAACTCCTCGCGCGCTTGTTTTTCGATTTTGTCTTCGCCGCTGTCGCGGTCCGCCACCAAGTGCCCGACGTCGGTGATGTTCTTCACGTGCATCACCTTGTACTCATGACCCGCCTCCAACCAGCGGCGCAAAAAATCGGCCATGAGGAACGACGACAAGTTGCCGATATGCGTGCGCCCGTAGACCGTCGGGCCGCAGGTGTACATCGTCACGCGCGCGCCCGCCGGATCGAGCGGGACGAACTCTTGCTCCTTCTTCAAAAGCGTGTTGTAGAGGCGAAGTGCCATATCCACAGAATAGCGCATATGACTGCGCTTTGTGAGTATATTGACATTTATTATTTTTAGTATATTATGATATTTAAGGATCTTTTATCACCATCATGTCCTGAGACCCGCATTCTGAACGAGCACTTTCGCTCGAGGAATGGACGGGGCATTCGCCTAGGCGAATGCAGCACCTGCTTCTCGAAGGAGAAAAGCAATGCGTGGTCGTAACAATTACAGTGGTGGTCGTACGCCTCGAAGCTACCAAGTCCGGTTTCCAGAATTGCATGAGCAAGAGGAGCGCCGGATCGTGTTCTCGCCGACGGCGATGAACGCACCGCCACCCAGCAACCGCACCGGCACAGGTCGATCGCGGCTACTCAGTAGCTTCGGCAACGTGCCCCCGCGGCGCCAGTTGCAAACAGCCTAAGAGAAGCAGGGGACGGAGTGGTGGTACATCCACCACTCCGTAACCTTGAATACGGATCCCAGGACGCGAAAAAACCGGCTCATGAAGTCCATGGGCCGGGAAAGAGTGAATGGTGCATCAGGGGCCTGATGCGTTACTTGATGCACGCCGGAGGAAGAGAATCCCCCATACGATGTGCGTACTCTTCGATCTGCAACAATCGGTTGCACTCGAGTTGGATGACCGTGTTTTCCGCGAGTGCCGCTGGGCACTTTGCAAGCTGTAAAAGCTTGCAGGTGAGATCGGAGGCGGAAAACCAGAATCGATCCTGAAGATGAGAAGAAAGATCTACGAACATGGCTATTTCCTTATGCCATGAGGACTAGTTCTCCGGAGGACGCGATGCCATTCATGCGTCTCGGAGGCCCATGGTGTACGCCCCTGTTACAGCCCGCGCAAGCCGTTGACGGCCTTTTCGTCGGCGCTACGATTTCCGACAGCAACGTGCGCAGGGCTCTCCCGCTTGTTCCATCACACCTTCGACACATGCGAAAAGCCCTCCCTTCCATTGGTTCCGCAGAAGCGAAACAAGGAGCGAAGGGGGAACGTGTTCGATCAGGAGGTGAAGCGTGGATAAACCGCTGTCCAAAAGATTGTTGCGTCACATAGGGGAATCAAACCTCAAAAAAGCCCGCCATCGCATCGCGCGAATCCTTGAGGATGAAGCGAAGCACCCCGGAAAGTACAAGGCCATCATGGCCATCGTGCAAAAAGACAATGCGGAACTACTTCAAACCGCAGCACTATCAGCCACGTAGCAATGAAGAAGATCGACACCGCCGCGGAGCCTCCTAATGGAGGCTCCCGGCACATCAAACACCGAATGGAGGGCTTTGCGCATCGAGAAACGCATCTAATTGACAAATTTATATAAAGTTTTATTATGTATTTATTCATCGGAGAGGCAGGAATAGTCTGCCCGCGTCACGATCGTTCACAGCATCGTGTCCTGAGACCCGCGTTCATGAGCAAGGTGCTCGGAACAGGACGGGGCATCCGGCAACGGGTGCAGCACATACGTGTTTCTCTTAGTGGGGAAAGATCATGTCAGCGGTTCAGAATCAGGTCGTTCATTTCACGCGAAAGGAACTTCGGGAGCAGGCAGACGCGCTTATTGCGAAAGCAGAAGCCGGAAGTGGCACATTGGCCACGAAAAAAAAGAAGGTACATCGACTACACGCAGCTCCGTTGGGCTACAACGCCGCACGCATCATTGCGGACACGTGGCAGGCGCCTGATACCCTTGAAGAACTTCGTGCCGAACTCGGTGACGAGCCGCGCTCGGCCTACGAACGCGTACGAGACGACCTACAGTCAGCGAACTAGGAAGAAGAGAGGCACTAGCAGGGTGGTGGCAACACCACCCTGCATCTCTTACGAAATCGGATCTCAGGACACGACGCACGCATGAACGGCATCGCTCGTTCACAGCACCATTCCATCGGAAGAGACCTGCATTTCATGAACGCGTTTTTTTCGCTGACGAGAGCCGTTGGCAACGCTATGAAGCGGCAGGAGGAAACCGGGAGACATTTATGAAGCGGGGCACCGTAGCCATCGGACGAAGGGAAAGACAAGTCTATGATCGTCTTGAGTTGCAACTGCACAGAAAGCCTACGGCCGAAGAAGTTGCAGAAGAACTTAAGAAAGAACCGGCGACGACGAAAGCCGAACGCAGGCGCGATCAAACTCGTCCACCCCTCATCGTTGGCATGACAGCCTAAGTCTTCCTCATTTCTCTATAGCCCCAGCACGCACGACGTGTGCTGGGGCTAGATTAAAAAATGCAGATCCCTTTCGATCCCATCACCACTCCCCTACCGGAGTTTTTCGCCGTGCACAGATAAAAAAGCCGATCATCATCCAGGGGGACGATGACCGGCGGGTAGGTTTGCTGCCTCTTCTTCGCTAAATGCGTTAGGTCGGAATGCGGAGATCGACGAGCCCGGTCGTGCGGCGTTCGGCGATCACTTTTTCCTTCAGTCCGCCGAGCGGGAATTCGATCCGTTTATCCGCAAGCGGAAAGGGAATTTTCGCCGTACCCGCGACGATCTGAACTCCGCTTTTTTCGAGGCGGAAAAACGTTCCTGCATTCTGACTGAATCGCTCGGGACCACCGGGGCGCAATTCCAACGACGTACGCAACACAAGACTACTAGGCATCACCAACTCCTACAGAGGCCGTTCCTGTTCGGCCCAAAACCGTTTGGGCGCGTGGTGAAAAGGAACGATGCGGCAGTATTCCCCTGGCGCCAATCACGGTCAAGACGGTGTTTTTTCGTTTATTTGAAGCCAAAAAAAAGGTCAAGCATCATACGACGCCTGACCTCTATCGCTGCCTCCCTCCGATCCGCGCAACTACTCAATGGTCAAGATGACGTCACCGCCGATGCAACTCACACTGAGAGTCGCGTCTTTCGTTCCGAGCGAAACGTCGACCGTCGATTCCTCCACGGAGAACTGCTTACTCCCCACCGTAACGGTTCTGCCATCGAGACTGAACGAACACTGCACTCCTTTCCACGTGACCGATTCCGCACCGGGCACCATGCGCAGGTCTTTGTTCGTCTTCGTCTTCACGGGCACCATCACAGGAACTTCCAACATCGTGCCGGACATGACAACCACTCCTTAACAGCGATCCATTCGTTCAACCTTGTCCCGAAAAACTACTCTCGGGCACGCAATGAAAATGAACGATGCGGCAGTATTCCCCTCGTGCTTTGCAGGGTCAAGAAATGATTTTTCGCGTAGGCAACGCAAAAAAACGCCGCAGCAGGGAAAACCCCTGTTGCGGCGATGCCGTTTGGCACGAAGTGAACAGCGGATGCTATTCCGGATCGTAATTGCGCAGAAGGCTGACGAACTCTTCCCAATGTTCGACGATGATCCATTCCGGACTCTCTCGATGCCCGAGAGGTCGGAACTTCCCGATCGCATGTCCGTTGGGATCGAAAATCAAGCCCTCATCCTGATCGAATGGAAGTACCAACTTCCAATTCCGGCTGACACACGACACTTCGAGCTGATACCACTTCAGGAAGAATGTCAGACCATCTTCTTCCACCGTGATGCATCGAGTCAGCTTCTTCTCGTTCACCCGTACGTCCGCGCCCGCTTGTATTAACGCACCGTTCATCACCCGCTCCTTCAAGAAGGCCTCTCTTTTCCGCATCCCGTTGCTACGCAACAACGATATTTGCCAAAGAGCTTCGCGCATCTATCCACAAGACCGCGAACTACGCAAGGGTCTAAGAGGCGACTTTGGGGAAGGGTGGAACGCAAAAAAAGGGATCCATGTAGCAAATGCTGCACGAATCCCGAGAGCTCTTTTCGATGTCATCCGGATAACCGAATGACCTTAGGAACCAGCAATCGTCCGCTCGGATGCAAATAGGGGCTGCGCCCGCTTGGGAATCGCCAATTCACGCTGACGATCGTAGCCCCGATTTCCTCGCTTAGGCGGCGGGAACTGGTCGACCTGTAGAACGACGTTTCGTCCATGCGGACGATCAGGCGAACCCTTTTTCTTCTTCCCAAAATTCCGTGCTTCCAGATACCGCGGAAGCGTCCTTGTGTCACCAGACATGAAACCACTTTCGAAAAAACGTTTCTTTCTTCTCCCCACAACCATGCAAATCCGATTGCTGATTACCGATGAGGAAAAGAACCCGGCCAGTATTCGCAAAAAAGAGGGCATGTCAAGATAGCCGTACATCATTCAGCCCTAAAAAAAACCAAAAACAGAGGGCCGCCGGAACAATAAATCCGACGACCCCCCAATGAAAAGACCGTAGCCCCTGCGTCCATTCAAAGGTAACTCGCTACGGCCCACAAACGTTACGTCCCACTGACTGGCGTATCAAGCAACTCGTGGCGTTTGTAGAATACCCCAGGACGCGCAATACTTCGCCGCACCTTCTCCCACAACCTCATGGCCAAAAAGAACGCCCTAGCCGCCTTGCAGACCCTTCTCGGCCCGGATAAAGAGCTTCTCGCGCATCAAGCGCTGCTCTCGCCGGAGTTTCTGCACGTTCCGAGCATGAAGACAGTCCGCCAGACGCTAAAAGACAGCGACAAGTCGTCGTACGTCCAGAAGAGCCTCCTCGCCATGTACAACCACGGCCGCCTCGGCGGCACGGGCTACCTGAACATTTTGCCGATCGACCAGGGTATCGAACACTCCGCCGTCGCATCGTTCGGCGTGGTGCCGGAAGCGTTCGACCCGGAGTACCTGGTACGTCTCGCGCTCGATGGCGGCTGCAACGCCATCGCCTCCACGTACGGCACGCTGTCATCCGTGGCCCGCCGCTATGCGCACAAGATCCCCTTCATCGTGAAACTCAACCACAACGAACTCCTGACGTATCCGAACAAGGCCGACCAGATCATGTTCTGCTCGCCGAAGCAGGCGAAGCACATGGGCGCCATGGGCGTGGGCGCCACGATCTACTTCGGCTCCGCGGAAAGCGGCCGGCAGATCCAGGAGGTCTCCAAGGCCTTCGCGGAGGCCCACGAACTCGGGATGTTCACGGTGCTCTGGTGCTACCTGCGCAACCCCGCGTTCTCAAAGGGCAAAGTCGACTTCCACACGGCGGCGGACCTCAGCTCGCAAGCGGTGCACCTCGGCGTCACGATCGGTGCCGACATCATCAAGCAGAAGCTCCCGACGACCGACGGCGGCATGAAGGCACTCAACCAAGAAGGTGCATACGGCAAGACAGACGACGCCGCGATGAAGGACTTGGTCACCGATCACCCGATCGACATGGCCCGCCTCCAAGTGCTGCACTGCTACGCGGGACGCGTGCCGCTCATTTCCTCCGGCGGCCCCGCCGGGAAGGATGACCTGAAGGACGCCATGAAGGCCGCTATCGTGAACAAGCGTGCGGGCGGCGCCGGCCTCATCGCGGGCCGAAAGGTCTTCAGGAAGCCGTTCGACGAAGCCGTGGAGCTCCTCCACGCCATCCAGGACGTCTACCTCCTGAAGGACGTCACGATCGCCTGACGAAGGCCTCCGTGGTGACGTCGCGCACGGGCGAGACGTCGTCGAGCTGCGTCGTACGCGCATGCAGGATGCCGCCGCTCAGCGTAATGACCACGACGTGATCGTCGATGGATGCTTCGAATTCCTGATAGATGCTATGCATGCGAAAGAAGACGGGCGACGAACGAAACTATTACCTCTCCCCCAGCCCCTCTCCCGCTTCGCCATACGCCACCCGGGAGAGGGGGGCGGTTTACGCACGACTGAAGAATCCCATCCCCCTCTCCTGGCGGGCGCGCAGTTGGAAGGAGAGGGGTTAGGGGTGAGGCAAATCCGGGCCGGGGGAGAGGCCAGTTACGCCTTCACCTTCAGGTGCTCCCTGTTCACGATCAGCTGCTGGCCGATCGCGAAGAGCGTGGAGACGCCCCAGTAGAGCGACACGGCGGAGGGCACCTGGAACGCGAAGAAGCCGATCATGAGCGGCAGTGCGTACAGCATGATCTTCTGCTGCATGTCCTGCGGGTTGTCGGCTTGGTGCGTCGCCTCTTCGATCTTCTTCGCCTTCTTCTTGTCGGCGATGTAGAAGGTCAGCTTCATTTGAATGAACTGCATGACAACCAAGAGCGGCGCGAAAAGCCACGGGTAGCCGAGCGTGAGATCGAGGCCCAGGAACGCCGGATCAAACGTCCAATCGATGTTCGCGAACGTGCCGTAGAGCAGGTGGTTCGAGAGCGCCAAATCGCTCGTGTCGCGGATGACATGATAGAGGCCGATGAGCACGGGGAACTGCAGCAGGAGCGGCAGACACGACTGGAACGGATTGATCTTGTTCTCTTTCCAGAGCTTCATGATCTCCTGGTTCATGAGCACCGCGTCGTCGGCGTGCTTCTTGCGAAGGGCTTCGATCTGCGGCTGGAGCAGCTGCATTTTCTTCTGTCCCTCGAGCGAGTGCTGCGTCGGGATGAAGAGCAAAATCTTCACCGCGAGCGTCAGCAAAATGATCGCGACGCCGAGGTTGTGACCCGGCATGATCGATGCAATAAGGACGAGGAAGTTGAGGAATGGACGGGTGATGAACGTGGCGTAGATCTTGCCGATCGCGTTCTGATCAACGACCGCGGCGCGGACAACTTCGCGCACGGCGCCGGATGCACTCTCCGCGTTCAACGTCAGCGAGTAGATCCCCTTCTCCGCGAATGCTTTGTACTTCCACGACGCGAGCGAAAGTGTCGCCGAATCCCCCGCCGGAACTTCGCTTATCACGTCGCACGCGGCGATCGGTTCGCCGGCATCCACAGGGGTACCGGAACCGGTCTCGGATGCACCAAGGAAAGCGATGGAGACGGGTGGTTGCGGGCACCAGAGGGACAGGCGCAGCGCAGCGTTCGTATTGTTGCGAATGACGATCTTCGGGTCTTGGCCAGGGATGAGCGTGGCATCCTCCATAGACACCTCCACAGGAGCGGGCGCCGGAGCGTTCGCATCACCGAAGAAATATGGCATCACATACTGGTATCCCACGATGACGATCATCGCGACCAGGAGAATATCCAAATAACGCGAAGCGGGCTTTTTTCCGGTTGAAGGGCTCATGAAGGCAGGTGGGAGAAGAACGCGTCCGCTTCGCGTTGGAGGGCCTCGAACGGAGCATCCAGACTAGCCGCCCGCGGGGTCACCAACAACTGGATGGAGGACCTTTCCGGCAGATTCTCGATGGCCAAACGAAGCGCTTCGCGGCATCGCCTGCGCATGCGATTGCGCTTCACCGCGGAGGCGTCCAAGGAGGCCGACGCGAAGGTACCAAGATAGATACCCTCCGCGAGAGGGCGGGTACGGCCTTTGGACGACGGCGTGCCGGGCATCCAGCGGACGACCATCATCTGCCCTTTCCACGCTCTCCCCTTCCGTTGGAGGACGGCGTTCGTTTTACGACCCTGTAAGTTGTGGAGTTTCACACGGGAAGTATACCTGTATTATCCCCGCGCATGGCACTCACCCCAGACCACGTCCGGCACATCGCGAAACTCGCCCGCCTCACCCTCACCGAAGAAGAAATCGTCCGGTTCACGAAGGACCTCGGCGGCATCTTCACGCTCATCGAGCAGCTCGGCGAAGTGAACACGGCGGACGTCCTCCCGACCGCCCAGGTGACGGGTCTTACGAACGGCACGCGCACGGATGTCATCCGCGATGGTGGCGCCGCACCCGACGCCCTCCTCGCAACGAGCCCCCTCCCGATCCGCGAACACCAGATCGAAACCCCCTCCGCCCATGCCAGCCATTGATCCCACACTCTCTACTCTCACGATCGCGGAGGCCTCCCGGAGGCTCCATGAAGGCTCCACGACGGCCGTTGAT
>CAYGDM010000049.1:0-8376 GCA_964348685.1 uncultured Candidatus Peribacteria bacterium
ATCGTCGGCAGCGTCGGCAAGACGACGACGAAAGAATTGTTGAAATGCGTGCTTGCGGACCTCTCGCCGGTCACGACGCCGGAACACGTGAACACCGAGCTCGGTGTGGCTGCATGGTTATTGAAGGTCATCCCACGCGGAGATGTAGCGGCGTCGCATGCAACGCCGCTTCTGATCGTCGAAATGGGAGCCTACAGAAAAGGAGAGATCGCGACTCTGTGCCAGGTTGCCCAACCCACGATCGGCGTCGTCACCGCGCTCGGCTCCGATCACCTCGCGCTCTTCGGGTCCGAACAAGCGATCATCGACGCGAACGCGGAGATCCTTACGGCGCTCCCGCAGGACGGCCACGCATTCTTGCTGGGTGATAATTCGGCATCCGCAAGCCTCAAACAGCGCGCATCATGCGCAGTAACGATCGCGGGATCGGCCGACGCAACGGATGTGAAGGACACTGACCGCGGCCTCACGATCGATGCCGGTGCAACGCGTTTCAACGTGGCTCTGCACGGCATGCACAACGCCGGCAACGTGATGCTCGCTATCGCGGTCGCGCGGCACCTGGGAGTGACGGACGAACGCATTCGCGAACTGCTCGCGGGCTTCCGCGGCTCGGCCCACACCTTCCACCTCAAGAAAGAGCGGGGCGTGCTGATCCTCGACGACACCTACAACGTGAGCCCGCTCAGCTTCAAGGCCGCGCTCGAATGGGCGAAGAGCCGGAGTGAACGCCCGCGCGTCTTGCTCACGAGCGGCCTCCTTGAAACCGGCACCGATGAAGAAAAATTCCTCCGCGAGCTTGGAACCGCAGCGAAGAAGAGCGTCGAACGCGTTGTCTTCACGACCGATGCGGGACGAGCCACCTTCGCCGAAGCGTTCGGCAAACCGGTCGAGCTCCTCTCCGCGAAAAGCGCTTCGTCCGCCGTGGCGGACGACGGCCTCCTTGTCTGTGTCGGCCGCATGCCGCCCTCCACGATACAACGCCTGCTCCCATGACACGCTTCTCCCCCATCCACCACACCTTCGGCCCCCATGTGGATAGGCGCTACCTACGGCGCACGCTCGCGCTGAGCTACGCGCCGTGGCGGTACCGGAAGGGCCCCGACCGCGACCTGCTGCGCGCAGATCTGAAAGCGCGATACGGCATGGACACGGCGCTGTTTGCGACCGGACGCGAAGCACTGCTCGCGCTGCTGCGCACGTTCAAGCTGCCCGCGGGCGCGGAGGTGATCGTGCAAGGGTTCACGTGCGTCGTCGTCCCGAATGCCATCAAAGCCGCGGGGCTCAAACCCGTATACGCCGACCTCGACCCAGACACCTTGAACCTCACGCCCGAAACCGCGTCATACGCGTCGACCCCGCTCACGCGCGTCGTCATCTGCCAACATATGTTCGGCATCCCGTCGCCGGCCGAAGAACTGAAAAAACTGTGTGATGCACATGGCTGGATCCTCATCGAAGACTGCGCGCACGCCCTGCCCGACCGCGCCGGCCCCGATGACATGCTGAAACATGCAGACCACGCGTTTTGCAGTTTTGGCCGCGATAAAGCCGTCTCCGGCCTCAGCGGCGGCGCGACCATGACGCGCGATCCTGAAACCGCGAGTCGTCTTGCTGAGATCGAGAACAAAGCGAAAGAATTACCGCTCCTCCAGATCATTCGGTTGCTCGAATATCCATCGCGCATGGCGCACATCGTCCGCCCCTTGATCGGCCTCAAGCTCGCGGGCCCACTGCTCTGGATCCAAAAAATCCTCGGACTCTTCACGCCTGTCCTCACGACCGAAGAGAAAGCCGGGCGCACGCCGTTCGCCGTCCGGAAAATGCCCAACGTCTGCGCGGCCCTCGCGCGGTGGCAGCTCGGTGAGCTGGAGCAAATCAACGATCACCGACGGATGCTGACGAAGAAATACCTCGAAGCATCGGGCACGCACGGCTGGAAAGTCATGCGCGCGATTTCGCCTACGATGCCGTTGCAGAAATTCCCCATGTTTGTATCCAATGCTCGCACCGTTCGACAGCGGCTCACGGCAAGGAACATCCACCTCGACGACGGTTGGACCGGCTGCGTGGTCTGTCCGGGCGCCTGCGACGTCGCAGCCGCGGGCTACAAGGCCGGAACCGACCCGCATGCGGAAACCGCTTCGGAGAGCGTCCTGAGCCTTCCTACGCACCCCACGATGACGTTGGCACAGGCCGACGAACTCATCGCGGCGCTCGCCCCCCTCCTTCGATCATGACCATCCGCCACGCGACCGATCCGCAGGCCTGGGAGCAATTCGTCACCGCGCAGCGGTACGCGTCGTTTTTGCAGAGCTGGATGATGGGCGAGGTGTACCGCGACATCGGGCAGGAACCGATCCGCCTCGTCGCGGAAGATAGTGGCCAGGTCGTCGGCGCATGCCAGGCGATCGTCGTCCCCGCGCGCCGCGGCAAGCACCTCATGGTCCAGTACGGTCCACTGGTTCGGGATGAAGCGACGATGCTCGCACTGCTCGATGCCCTGAAAGACGAAGCGTCTAAACACGCGTGCTCGTTCATCCGGGTCAGCCCGTTCTGGCTCGAGCACGATCCATTGGCAACGTCGCTCCGGTCGCACGGTGCCGTCGACTCTCCGATGCACCTCCTCTCGGAATACACGTGGTACATCCCGCTGAAGACGACCGACCGCTGGGCAGGCGACGCGCTATCGAATGAAAAACGGCCTGCGGAAGCCATTCTTGCGGATATGCGCAAGACGACCCGCAACCTCGTCGGGCGCGCCGAACGCGAAGGCGTGACGGTCGTTGCCTCGAAAAATCCCCTCGAAGACCTTGAAGCGTATTTCGTCCTGCAAGAAGAAACGAAAAAGCGCCACCACTTCGTCCCCTACCGCGACTCGTACATCCACGCGCAGGTGAAACACTTCGCGCCGAAGGGCCAAGCCATCGTCTACGTCGCTCGCTACCAGGGCGAGGTCGTCGCGGCGTCGGTGCACATGAGCTACGCCGGTATCACCAGCTACCACCACGGCGCGAGCACGCAAAAGTTCTCGAAGATCCCGGCGAGCACCCTCCTGCAATGGACGGCAATCCGCGAGGCGCTCGAGCGCGGCGACGACGTCTACAACTTCTGGGGCATCGCGCCGCGAAAGATTTTGGACGATGGCAAAGAAGTAATCATCAACCCCAAGCACCCGTTCGCGGGCGTCACGACGTTCAAGACGGGCTTCGGCGGCAAGCCACTCCCACTCACGCATTGCGCCGACCTGCCGCTGACGGGCGGCTACCGGCTGACGCGTGCGTTCGAACTCTTCCGCAAGTGGAAGAGGGGCTTCTGAGCGCCTACAATCGAACCATGAAGAAACACACGGCCCCTTCGACAGGCTCAGGGCAAGAGACCCAGACGATCGAAGAAAAAATGGACGTGATCATTCTACACCTCGAACGCATGGACCGCCGTGACCGCATGAGGATGTGGGGCGGGTATTTCCACAGCGCGCTCACGATCATCCCGATGATCTTCTTCATCTGGAGCACGTGGTACCTCTACGCGCACTTCGACGACATTATGGGAGCGATGATGCAGCAGGCCGCGGGCCGCGCCGCGGAATCGACGGGCCAGAGCTACGAGGATGTCATGCGACAAATCCGGGAGGCATTCGGGATGGGAGAATAATCTCGACACGGCGAAAACCACCCTCCCCCTGCAAGGGTGGGCGGTTCCCGCATGTTCGTGTGGGTGTTGTTATTGACCAGTAGAGAGCTTCACCACCTCCTCCGTCGTCATCGTCGGGAAGACGACGATCCCCGGTAACCTCAAGAGATCCGCGCGTGTGAACGTCCTCGCCGAGCCCTCGCTGAGGCCCAGCAGGTACCCCGCCTCGCTCGCCAGCATCGCGATGCGGTCGTTGACGCCTCCCTGCGGGAACGCCACGGCCATGACCGTGGTCTGGCCGCGCTCTTCGAGGAGCTTGCGGCTCTGCTGCAGTTCCAACGTTGCCTGGGCGTTCGTGAGGGCGCGGAAGTCATCGCCCGTGTGGCCGCCCGACTGCACGTCGAAGCCGTTGGCGCGGAGCGTCAGGAGCTGCTTCTCCGTGATGCCCGTCATACCGAGCAGCGACGTCTCGATGAAGAGTGTCGCGTCGATGCCGGCGGCGTTCAGCGTGTCCGACGCGGCCTGGATGTTGTCGACCGTGAGGCCCGACACCGCAATCACCGCGGACTTCGGGTTAAGGCGCACGTCGCGGGCCTCCTGCTGCGTGAGCAGGTCTCCGAACTGGCGGAGTGTCATGAACGTGTATCCATTGTCCTTCAACGCCTTCACATGGCTCGGCAAGGCAGTCAAAAGCGCCGTGCCGTCGCGATCGAGCTTATAGTGCAAAATCGGCAATTCGAACGTGTTCTGGCGCACCTGGAACGACGGCAGGAACGGCGCCAAGTAGCCTTCGGACACGTACCCCGTCTTACCGTCGAACGGCACGGCCGCCCAACCGTTTTGAATCGAAATCGGCTTCACCAAACGCTGGCCCGGAATCTCCCCGATCTTCGGGCTGCTCTGGTCCGGCGACTGGCGGACGTTCACGAACGCGAAGTTCACGTAGTACTGCCCTTCGAATTGCTTCTTCTCCGTCGCGAGACGGTCGTCGCTCGTCACACGCGCGAGGTACTGCAGCGCGATAAACCCCTTCTTCCCATCGGCAAGTTGCACCTCCGCCCACGACGCGTCGGGGAACGCGAGCACCGACACCATCGCTCCGCGCTCAAGGCGCTCCACGAGAGCCGACTGACTGTTCTGCCCTTCGCGCACGTTCACGAATTCATTGGTGACACGGTATTGATTTGCGTCGGTCTGCGATCCCGCGCGAATGGCGTTGTACTGCGGAACTTTCGTCAGATCGAGGACGATCTCCGGCATCGCCGCGCCGCTCCCCGACGGCAACGGCAGCAAGTATGGAACGTCCGATCCCGACGTCGTGACGCTTCCCGAGCCGGACACCGTGATGTCATCGGCGATCTCCGTGAAGTCAGCCATGTCGTCTTCGGTGAACGTGAATTCTTCTTCACCCGGTGCGGCGCCGCCGCAACCCACGAAGAGGATGCCGAACGAGGCGACGAGCAAGAACCAGGTCAGGGGTGCCGCGGCGGTGTAGTGGCGGGAGCGGCGTGAACGGAACGGGGCCATGGGACGGGGAGGAAAAAAGGAATTACATCCGCTCCGGGACCCGGAGCGTGAGGAGGGTGGCGCCGGCCTTGAGGACGGCGGCGGTGAGGGATGTGAGGCGGAGCCGGAGTCCGCGCTGCGGCTCGTTGGCATCCAGGATGGTGTCGACGTTGTAGAACGCGTTGTAGTGCTGCGCGAGCTGGTAGAGGTAATTGGCCAGCTTATGCGGTAATTTCTCTGTTCGGGCTTCATCGAGCACGGTCGAAAACTGCAGGAGGTGCGTGAAGAGCCTTCGCTCGTGCGGCGTCAGCGTGTCGACCTCGCCGACTTTCACATCTTTTCCTTCGACCTCCCCTTTGCGCAGCACCGACTTCGCGCGGGCGTAGGTGTACTGCAGGTACGGCGCGCTGTTGCCCTCGAAGCTGAGCATCTTGTCCCAGTCGAAGACCATATCCATCTTCCGGTTCTGACTGAGGATGCCGTACACGAGCGCGCCGACGCCCATCATCTCCGCGAGCTCTTGGGGGTTATCGGTCTGGATCGACTCGCCGCGTTCTTCGATGACGGCATGCGCTCGCTCGACTGCCTCTTCCAGCACGTGCTCCAACTTCAAGATGTTTCCCTTTCGCGTGCTCATCGATTTGTCCGCGAACCGCATGCGGCCCATCGAAACGTGCTCCAGCGCCGGCAATTCCCATCCCAACTGCGCCACGACGGCGAACAGCTGCTTAAAGTGAAGCGACTGCGCGACGTCGACCACGAACAACACTTCTTTCGGATGGAAGCGCTCGATGCGGTCTCGCATCATCGCGAGGTCGCGCGTGAGGTAGATCGTCGCACCGTCACCTTTCACCACGATGGCGGGCGGCATGTTGTCGGCTTCCGGAAACTCCGCGATCAACGCTCCTTTTTCGCCCGTCTTGAACACCCCGCTCTTCTTCCCCTCTTCCACGACCGGCATCATTTTATCTTCGTAGTAACTTTCGCCCGTATCGACGTCGAACGATACGTTCAACCGCTCATAGATACCGCCGAGCGACGCCTTCGTGACGTCGACGACGTCTTTCCAGAACGCCCGCAACTCCGCATCCCCCGCTTCCAGCTTACGGAACGCCTCACGTCCGGCATCTTCCAATGATTCGTCCTTCTCTGCTTCCTGGTGGAACTTCACGTACAAATCGAGCATCTCGTCGATCGAGCATTCGTTCGCCTTCTTCTTTCCCCAGCGCTCGAAGGCAACCGCCAACTTTCCGAACTGCGTGCCCCAGTCACCGATATAATTCCACGCGACGACCGGCGTGCCATCGTGGCGGTACATGTTCACGAGCGTCTGCCCGATCACGGTGCTCAGGATATGATGGATGCCGAGCGGCTTCGCGATGTTCGGCTGCGAGTAGTCGACCACGACCGGCGCGTCCTTCTTGTTCGCCTTCTTCGGCTCAATCGCCTTCTCAACGCCCGCGACCTCCGCGAGGAATGCCGACGGCTTGAGCCAGATGTTCACGTAGCCCGCGCCCGCGACCTCCGCCTTCTCCACGTCCTCATGCGAATGCAACGCGGCGGCGAGTGCATCCGCGATTTCACGGGGCGATTTATTGACCTTCTTGGCAAGCTGCAGCGCAATGGACGTCGAAATATCGCCGTGATCCGCGTTTTGCGGAGGGCTCCATTCGATCACCACACCATCGACCGCGCCCTCCGTCTGGAGGTGCTTTTCGGCCGCGGATGAGAGGGAGGAAAACATGAGATATGAACAAAATTCCTACTCGGCGATTGCGTGAAGAATAGCAGCGAAAAGCGGCCTATCTAGTTGTAGACATTATTTGCTCTTGCTCACAGGATTGTCTCATGTTTTGAACACAATAATGGCGCAGGATGGAGGGTGGTCACTTTTCGTACTCATGAGCACTCCAGGTGTTCATTGTCAGAATACCCACATTTATGGTATAATACTTTGATGCGACAGCTCCCGCTTCGCCTATCGGCACTCTCGATGCTCTGCCTCACGGCATGCTTCGGTAGCTCTTCCGATACACCGCCGTCGATGATCTCGATGTCGGCGCGCAACGGCGCACGATGGTCGCAAGAGTTGCTGCACACGGGCACGGTAAAACCGCTCCCTCCCCTGCGCCCCAGCGCGATGCTCGGTCCGTACGTGGCAGCTTTTCTCTCCGTACCCTTCGCCGAAACATCGCACGCGGCAGTGAGCGGTGTCCTCTCTGGCGTCGCGATCCTCTTCGACGAAGGCGGTGTCGCCGACGAATCATACGCGCTGCTCGAAGAGCTCGGCCTCACGCTGCAGGTGAACCTCGACGATTACCTCAACCGCGCACTCGACCGCCAGATGGCGCTGGATACGTACGTAGAAAGCCTCACCGACGTAGCCACCCGTGCGCAGGCGCACCGGACCGACGTCCTCGAACAACGCCAAGACGACGTCGACACGCAGGTGCGCGAGCTGCGCAAGCAATCCTCGCTCGTGCAGCGCAACTTGAACGACTCGCTGCGCGCGAAGGACTACGCCTCGGCCAGCAGCCACCAGGCCGACCTCAGCGAAGTACAGGGGGAACTCGCCGTCGCGACGTCGACGCAGAAAGAAATCCGCAACATCATCAATCTGTTTGAAGACTCGCTCGAACTCGCGGCCGAACGCGTGCAGGCCATCGACGCAAACCGAGACGCACTGCTCGCGGGAGTCTCCGTGACCGATATTCCGGGCGCGGACGACCTCGGTGTGATCACCGATCCGGAACGCGGACGCCGCAGGGCCGACCCGGAGGACGTGTTCGGACCCGTCCAAACGGAGCAATAAGGCACGATTACGGGCATCTACACACACTCACACGCATTGCGAAAATGCCTGTTTTCCGCTATACTTAGTAGAAATCTCAAAACCAACATCCATGGCTTCCGCCACCGCCACCAAAGGCCTCCACCACCCCCTCCTCGACGCGATCGACGAGCTGCTCGGCATCAACCGGCAGATCATCGCATCGGGCGTGGGCGAAGGCGACGACCTTACGGGCGAAGACCGCGACCTCATCAAGCACTACGAGGAAGGTTTGCAGAAGGTGCTCGATATCATCGCGCCGGCCGGCGTGCAGATCCGCACGAAAGACATCATCATCAACGATCAATACGCCCGCACGCTCTACGTCTACAACTGGCCGAACTACATCTACCCGAACTGGCTGGCGCAGACGATCAACCTCGACGCGACGATGGACATTTCGC
>CAYGDM010000050.1:0-8052 GCA_964348685.1 uncultured Candidatus Peribacteria bacterium
CTCTAAGCGTTAATCCCAGTACGGCTCCTGCAAGGCCTTCTCCATGACGTCGTCGAGCGTGAGCGTGCGCTCCGCGTCGAAGACTTTCCCTTCGATCTTGTAGATCTTCTTCATCGTGCGGTACGTGCCCCAGGGGTAATAGCGCGTGCGCGGTTTGCGCGGCGGGCGACGATCCCTGCCCTTCATCACGGGAGCTGGCTTCGCGCCGGCGGCGGGTGCCGCAGCTTCGGGCTTGGAGTCCGCGGGCTTGTTCTCGGCGGCGTCTTCACTCGGCACGTCGGCGAAGCGCGGCGGCATGGCGAGCGGCTTCGCGTGGCCTTTCTCGTTGAACTCCACGCGCGCGACGACCGCTTTCGCGTCCGGGTCGACGTAGACAAGGTCATCGTCGTTGTAGGTCTGTGTGCCGGTGATCGGTGCTTCGGTGTCGCTCATGGCTGATTACATGCGAAGGTTATGGTCTTCCGGCTGCAACGGCGGCGGAGGCGGAGGCGGTGGCGGGACGGATTGCGTGCGGATTTCGGGTTGGGGCACGGGAACGTGCGTCACGTCTTCGGGGTGGTGGAACAAATCCTGCACTTCTTTGCGGCGCTCTTCCTGCCATTGTAAAAATGCATAGAGCGTGGCGACGAGGCCGCACACGAGCGAGAAGTAGATGCCGTAACGGACGCCGAGACCACGGAATTCGTAGGTGACGCGCGTAAGGACGGACAACGACGCAAGCGTGAGCACCGCTGCCTGGGCCGTGAGCCACAAACGCGCGACTGCTTTCGCCGGACGCTTCACGATCGACGGTCCGCCGACGATCGGCAGGAACGTGATGAGCAGCACGACGACGTGCAGCACGAGGATTGTCCCGCCGATGTACGACACGTAGAACTGCAGGCCGTTGTACGACACCGGGTCGCCGCCGAGGAACTGGCCAGACAACCACGGGAAGAACAGGAACACGAGAGCACCGAGCGTCGCGCTGTTCAAAATGCGTTCCTCAAGGTCGAGGGCCAAGAGCGCCGTTCGGAGTTTTTGCCACATGCCGAGATTGTAGCACGGAAGCCGCGCCCGCTACACTCGCGTTATGCGACTCTGGATCGACGTGCGGGAGGCGTGCAGGGCACGCAAAACGGGCAAAGGCCAGTGGACGCTGCGCTGCGTGACGGCGCTGCTCGAACGGGCGGACGTGCGCGTAACATTGCTGACGGATGAGGATATTCCGGCTGCGTGGAAAACGTTGCCTGGTTTCGCCGACGTTCGAACGCTCTCGAACGGCATGCGGTGGCACCTCGCCGCGTGGAAACTTCTTCGGAAAGAGCAAAAGAACGTCGATGCGTACCTCGCGCCGACGAGCTTCATCGTGCCCTTCCTCATCGGCAAAACCGTTCCGACGATCTGCGTCGTGCACGACCTCATCGCGTTCCGGAACGAACCGCACGACCGCAAAGCGACGATGATCGAGCGCATGACGCTGCCGCGTGCGCTGCGGATGGCGAAGGCAGTGTGTACCGTGAGCGATGCGACGGCGAACGCGCTTCGCGAGAAATTCGGTTCGCACGTTTGCTCCGTCACGGTCGGCGCTGGCCCGACAATCGACCCGGCTTCGCCAAGCTTCGCCGAGGCAAGCACATGGACGGGCGGCGGTAATCACATCCTCTGCATCGGTACGCTCTGCCCACGGAAAAACCAGCTGCGGCTTATCAAAGCGTTCGCGTCGCTCCCCTCCTCCGTGCGCGGCGACATCGTGTTGAAACTCGTCGGCGGACGCGGGTGGCAGGACGACGACATCGTACGCGCGGCAAAAGAAACCGACGGCGTGGAATGGCTTGGGTTTCAAGATGATGCGTCGTGTCGTGAATTGCTTCGCACGTGCACAGCATTCGCACTGCTCTCGGAGGAAGAAGGTTTCGGTCTTCCGCTCCTTGATGCGATGACGGTTGGTGCGCCGCTGCTCGCGTCCGATATTCCCGTGTTCCATGAAGTCGCCGGAGACGCGGCGGTGTATGCGGATCCGAAGGATGTGAAAGCGATCGCCGAGGGAATCACGCGTGTACTTACGGACGATTCTTCGGAATGCCGAGCGATAGGAAAAGCGCGTTCTACTATGTTTTCGTGGCAGAAAACGGCAGAAGCGGTGCTGCGGTCGTGTGCGGGAGCGCGTTGACAGTCACGGCGCGACAAGGGATCGTGCGTTCCATGGCGACAGCAGCATTCACACGGATCGGCCTCGTTGCGAAGTTTCATCTGCAGAATAAAGATGAGGTATTGCGTCCGATCATCACCGTGCTGAAGAGCTGCGGCGGCGAGGTGTTTTTCGATTCTCACACCATCGGCGACCTTCCGTGCACGAAAGACATCGCGCCGATCGTGAACGTCGCGGATCTCGATCTGCTCGTCGTCGTCGGCGGTGATGGCACGATCCTGCGCGCGATTCGCGAGTTGAAACCCGAAAATGTTCCCGTGCTCGCTATCAACGCGGGGTCGGTCGGTTTCCTTTCCGAACTTCCCCTCGCGGATGTCGCGTCGAAACTTCCGGGTCTCCTCGAGGGCAACGCGTCGATCGAACGCCGCTCGTGCCTGAACGCGGAAGTTTTCCGTGGCGACGAGTGCATATTCCAGTGTGTCGCGCTGAACGACGCTGTTATTTCACAAGGCACTATTTCGCGTTTGCTGAACCTGAAGGCGTTAATTGCCGATGATTTCCTTGCGACGTACCACGCGGACGGACTCATTGTGTCGACCCCCACGGGATCCACTGCGTATTCGCTTGCCGCGGGCGGTCCGGTCGTGCATCCGACGATCTCCGCGCTCATTCTCACGCCGATCAACCCGCACAGCTTCACGCAGAAGCCAATCGTGATCCCCGGCGATGCACCGGTCGAAGTGACGATCGCAAGGGAAGACGTGCCCGCGTTCGCGGATACGACGGTTGGTCTCACGATCGACGGTCAGGTGTACCACGCGCTGCAAGCAGGCGACCGTATCGTGATGCGCACGGGCATGACGGCTCAGTTCGTCCGTGCGAACGCCGACGCCTTCTACCGTGCGCTGCGGACGAAGCTGAAATGGGGCGAAGGGTTAGACGTGCAGTGACGATTGCGCAGCGAGACACTCCACGACGATCCCCCGGCAGAACGGGTGATTTTTGGCTTGTAGAAGCAATTCACGCAGAAGATCCGCGCCGTCTTTCCCGCCGCCCATGAGCGCGATGCGGGGTTCATGCGCTTTCACGTCGGCACCGAGGAGCGATTCGTCTGCGACATAGGGCGGATTACTGACGAGCACAAAAGGTTCACGCAAATCGCCGATGGGTTCGAGAAGGTTTCCATGAAGAAACGTGATGCGATCACTGACGTTGTGACGTCGTGCATTGTCGCGAGCAACTTCCAATGCGTCGTCTGACACGTCGATCGCGATGATCTTCAGTGCCGGTCGTTCACATGCGAGCGTCACCGCGATGCAGCCGCTGCCCGTGCCAACGTCGACGATCGTCTTCACGTCGTCCAGATCTCCGAATGTTTCCGCGATGGCGACGATGTCGTTGTCGATGGTTTGCATCGGCGATATATCTTTTCCATCAAGCATCTGAAAAGTCGTGTCGATCAATGCCTCAGTGCACGGTCGCGGAATCAGTACACCTGGCCGTACCGAAAACGTGCGGCCGTAAAATTCTTTCTCGCCCGTGATGTATGAGAGAGGTTCCCCGGTCCTGCGTCGCGCGATCGCGGCTGCGAACAATGCTTCGACGTCGGATGCGAGTTCGTCGGGAGCGTGCGCAATCAGCCACGTGCGATCATGGTCCATCACGTGCGCCAAGAGGACCTCGGCGTCGAGCCGATTCACGCCAGCCGATGCCAGTGCGTCCGTGATGCGCATGGGGGTATCATGCCACAGTGACGACGATCGCGATCGACGGCAGGTTCATGGGCACGGGGACGGGCCTGGCCCGCTATACGTCGGAATTGGTGTCCGCGCTGCTTTCGCGCCCCAATGGGGATATTCACTACGTCGTATTGGTCCGAAATACGGCTGAACTGCCCGATATCCGACTCCCCCACCGCATTCTCCTGGCCGATATTCCTCATTATTCGCTGGCAGAACAGACGAAACTTCCGGCATTGCTGAAAGCATCCGGCGCCGATCTCGCGTTCTTTCCGCACTTCAACGCCCCCTTTTTCTGCCCTATTCCGTTCGTCGCGACTGTGCACGACCTCATTTTGCACCGGCATCCCGGCGACGTGTCGTTCCTCAAGCAAGCGGCGTACCGCGTTCTCGTGCATCGCGCGCTTCGACGTGCGAAGGCGATCATTGCCGTGAGCCAATGGACGAAAGACGACGTTGCTGCGAACTACGGCCCGGCCGTTGCGAAGAAGACGACCGTCATCGGCGAAGGCGTGAACGAATCGTTCATGGTCCAACCGCTCGCGCGCATCGAAGACGTGCGCATGCGCTACGGATTGCAGCGCCCGTTCTTCCTCTACGTCGGCAACTGCAAACCGCACAAAAACGTCCCGATGCTGCTCGACGCGTTCTCCCTCGCGCGGCCCGATGCTGACCTGCTCCTCGTGAGCGGCGGCGCGGATGCGCGTGCGTTGCGCCTGCCGCCGAACGTGCGCCTGCTCGAAGGCGTGCCCGACGACGACCTTCCCCTGCTCTACGGTGCGGCGCGCTGTTTCGTGACGGCATCGCTCGAAGAGGGCTACTGCCTGCCCATCGCGGAAGCCTTGGCGTGCGGCTGCCCCGTGATCGGCACGAACCGCGCGGCGATTCCTGAAATCCTGGACGGTCACGGTGTGCTCGTGGAACCCACCGTCGAAGCCTTCGAAGCCGCGTTCGGCGATCCCCCGACGCTCGCCGCCCCCGTGCGCATCGGCAACTGGGAGAAGGCGGCGGACGAAACCGAACAGATGTTGTTGGCCGCAACAAGAAGGTGAAACCTTTGCTATAACCCAGGCAATCTTTCGTCGTGCCGTTTCATTCCCGGACAAAGAAAAACCCGCACTCGCGGGCTTCTCGTTCCCCTCTCCTGGCCGGCGTACGGGTGTGCAGGAGAGGGGCTAGGGGTGAGGCAAAACTCTTCTTACTCGATCGTCACCGTCGCCGAGTACGGACTGATGAGAGGGACGTTGTTCGTCGCGCCGCTGAGGTCGACGCCGAACGTCTCGCCGGAATCGGCGATGTCGTCTTTCGTGATCGGGACAATGAAGATCTTCGCCGATTCGCCGGCCGCGAAGGTCAGCGTGCCGGACGTGTAGGTGAAGTCGGTGCCGCTGTTGGCGGACAGACCGGTCGTCGCATAGTTGACCGCAGCCTGGAAGGTCGAGCCGCCCGTGCGCTGGACGGTAATGATCGCCTGGCCGGAGGTTTCGTCGATCGCGTACGTGCTCTTACTGAGCTTGAACGAACCCGATCCGAATTCGACCGTTTCGTCGTCGTTGATCGTGACGGTCGCCGTGCCGAGATTCGACGTCAGCGTCGCGTTCACGGCGTTCGTCAGGTTGATCGTGAAGCTCTTCGCGCCGTCATCGGACGTGTCGTTAGCGATCGGGATCGTGAATGTCTTGCTCGCTTCGTTCGCGCCGAAGCTGAGCGTGCCCGAGACCGACGTGTATTCGCTGCCGGACTTGGCTGTGCCGTTCACGGTCGCGTAGTTCACCGTGGCGGTCGACGACGAGCTGCCGGCGCGTGCGACGGTGATCGTGAGCGTGCTCATGTCTTCGTCGATGCTGTACTGCGTCGCACTGAAGCCGACCGACGGTCCGGTGGACGACGAAGAAGAGGTGGCGGAAGTGGACGTCGAAGAAGACGATCCGGTTTCGTCATCCGTGATGATGAGCGTCGCGCTGATGGGCGTGCCCATGGAAACGCCGTTACCCGGGTTGCTGAGCGTGACCGTCACTGTTTCGTTGCCTTCACCGGAGCTGTCGTCTTTGATCGATACGTCGAACGTCTTGCTTGTTTCACCGTTCGCGAACGTGAGCGTGCCGGACGATTTCGTATAGTCCGTGCCTTCCGTCGCGGTACCATCGCTCGTCGTGTATTCGACGGTCACCGTGCCTTCGTTGCCCGCGGTGCGGACGACTGCGATCGTGATCTTCTTCGTCGAGATGTTCTCCGGCACGCGGAGTTCCGACGTTGTGAAGCGGATGAACCCTTTCGGATTCGAGACGGCGACCGACGTGCTGGAAGAAGAGGAAGAAGAAGAACGGGAAGACGACGACGAGCTCCGGTCTCGTGAGCTGGACGAAGTTTCGACGTTGCCTGTCATCTCGTCGCGCAAGCGCTTCAGCATGACCGCGATGTCCGCGCGCGTCACGAAGCCTCCGGGGTTGAAGGATCCGTCCGGGTTTCCCTTGATCACGCCGATGTCGTACATCTCACCGACAGCCGAGTCATAGTAGGAACCATCCGGCACGTCGCGAAAGACGTCGGAACCGAGAACGGTAGCGGCGCCTGCGGTTCCCGCGATGCCGATCAACAGACCGACGGCGAACGGGACGGACGCGACGCGTGAAATGGAAGAAGGAAGTCTCATGTGTTGCGGGGAGAAAGAATGCGCAATGATTTTGGGGAAGCTCTTCCGATGCAGCAAGTGACAGGAAGAGTGAAAAGGCGGACAATGACGCCATCGACAAAGTTTCGAATCTCATCGCAGGCACCCTCGCCAAGCGAGGGCTCGCGCAGCACGCTCTCGCGTCGCTCGCTTTGTATCGGATCAACGCGTGGCTTGCGGAGCGTTTTCCCGCGGCTGCGACCGGTGCCCGCGCGGAACTGATCAAGGACGGGACACTCTCGATTTCCTGCGATCATCCGGTCATCACGCAGGAATTGCAGCTTCAATTGCCCGAATTGAAGCGGTTTATCGCAGCAGAATGCCCGTTCGCGCGGATTGCCGATATCCGTCTTTCCCTGTCATCCGACACACTGGGAAATGCGCTTGCGCCCGGGAATCCTCCTGCGTAGACTCTCCGGGCTTTCTTATGCTCGTTATTCGCCTCCAGCGCACCGGCCGAGAAAACCTCCCCACGTACCGTCTGGTCGTGGCAGAAAAGGCGCGCCCGGTGAAAGGGAAGTTCCTCGAGATCGTCGGCAACTACCTCCCCGCCCAGAAAGAATCGTCCTTCACCGTCGAAACGGAGAAGATTGAAGCCTGGGTGAAGAAGGGCGCCATCCCGAGCGACACGGTCGCCCGCCTCTTGAAGAAGAAGGGCCTGAAGGACATGGATAAATTCATCAAGCGCTACGCGAAGCGCCGCAGCAAGAACGCTCCTCCGGAAGAAGCCGCTCCAGCTCCCGTAGCCGCCGCCCCCGTGGCGGAAGCAGCTCCCGAAGCGCCCGCCGCTGAAGCCCCGGCCGCCGAGGCTCCCGCAGCGTAATACACAACGGCTGGCATAACGCCCGCCGCTTACGTACACTCTCCACCATGGATTCCACTACGCCTGAGACCCTGCCGGGTGAAGCGTTCCTCCGTTACGTGCTCGAGTCGATCGTCGACGATCACGAATCACTCCAGATTATGTCGAAAATCGACGAACTGGGCATTTTGCTGACAGTGAAAGTCAGTGATAACGACATGGGCAAGCTCATCGGTAAGGGCGGACAAACGGTCAAAGCCCTGCGCACGCTCCTCCGCCTGCTCGGCAGCGCTGGTTCGCAGCGCATTAATTTGAAAATCTTGGAACCCGGCGAAGCGCTCGCCGCCTAACCGTACTCTTTTTCACTTTTTCCACTCCCCCACCTTCCATGCTGCGAGAACTCCTTGAAAACGGCTCGATCATCGACATCGTCGCGACGTTCATCGCGCTGTCCCTGATCGTCGCCTCGATCCTCTGTCTCGTGTTCATCATCATCGGCGGTATCAGCTTCATCCTCTCCGCCGGCAACGAAGAGAAGATCAAGAAGGCCGTCCACACGATCCGCTTCGCGATCATCGGTCTCATTGTCACCTTCGCAGCGTTCTTTGCAGTTTCCTGGATCAGCCGCCTCCTCGACATTCCGTTCGAGCTCAACTTCTCAACGATCATCGACCTCATGCGCGAAATCTTCGCCAGCCTCCAGTAAATC
>CAYGDM010000051.1:0-7702 GCA_964348685.1 uncultured Candidatus Peribacteria bacterium
AAGTCTACCATCACTTCCTGAAACCCGAGAGCCTGCTCATCGTCGTGTCGCAATCGGGCGAGACGGCCGACGTGCTGGAGGCGATGACCGTCGCGAAGAGCAAAGGCTCGAAAGTGCTCGCGATCGTGAACGTGCGCGGATCGTCGATCGACCGCATGGCCGATTATACGCTGCTGATCAACGCGGGGCCCGAACGCGCCGTGGCATCCACGAAAGCGTTCACCGGCCAGCTCGCGGTGTTGCTACTCGTGGCGCATGCCCTCGCCGGAAAACTGCAGCGGGGCAAGCAGCTCCTCCTCGAAACGTCCGCACAGATCAACGACATGCTGAACCCGCGCTACGTGGAACGCATCGGCGCGCTCGCGGAGAAGATCAACGCCGACGAAGACATGTACATCATCGGGAAGTCGTGGAATTACCCGCTGGCGCTCGAGAGCGCGATCAAGATCCAGGAAGTGAGCTACATCCACGCGGAAGGATTCGCGGGAGGGGAGTTGAAGCACGGACCGATCGCGCTGATCGACAAGGGCACGCCGTGCATCGTGCTGGCGGGCAACGACGAAACGCTGCCCGACATCCTCAGCAACGCGGTGCAGCTCAAGGCGCGCGGCGCGATGGTCGTCGGCATCGCACCGGACAAAAACGAAATCTTCGACGAATGGATCCGCGTGCCCGACGCCGGCCCCGCGCAGCCGATCGTGAACGTCATCCCGATCCAGGTGCTCGCGTACTTCCTTGCGGTGCAACGAGGCAAAGATCCAGATATGCCGCGAAATCTTGCGAAATCAGTTACTGTTAAATAAATGAAGCGCTTTGGGATTGATCACCAAGGGCTGGCAATCGCGCGCATGATCATGAGCGATACGCTGAAGGTTCAGAATGAATACGCGAAAATGCGCGCTCGCTATAAAATCGCATGTGCGGAGATCGGAGAACCACCGTTGCGCGATCATCACAAAGATGCAGGACACTGGGCGCAACAACGCGCGGTCGAGGCGTCGATGGGAGTCGGCGGGCACAGAAGCGACGTCCGAGTCGTGTTCGAACATCAAGAACTATGGGGCATCTCGAACACGGAGGAACTCGTGAAAAGAATCAAAGGAGTTTTGACGGGGATAGATGAAGAGGTGGAGAACGCGAGGTATGAATGAGCGCGTCGTGCAACCGCTGTATTTGCTAAAATACATATTTTGTTGTATAATATTCACGGTGCCGGATTTCCCGGTACCAATCGCACATTCATTCCAAGGGTTGGTGTCAGCATGTTCGAGAAAGCATTTTGGTATTTTTTCGGGGGCTTCGCTGGGTTCGTATTCATCATGGCGATCTTCGCCTGGGTGCATCACTACCACTACGAGGTAACCGGAAACCCCATCCTCCAAGGCGCCGTCATCTTCGGCGGAGCCGGGATCGTGTCGATCCTCGGATTCGCCTTCGGAGGGCGCTTCGGAATCACCACCACCGCGGGAGCGTTCCTGTTCCCGCTGGGTGCGTACCTTGTCTCGCTCATGTATTGATCCATCCCCGGAACAAGAATGAGCAGGACCCCGGCGCGTTCATCGCGACGGGGTTTCTTTTGCTACCGCTGATTCGGCGGGATGCCGTAGTACTAGCCATGCGCTAGTTATGGACATTTTTATAATATAGTTGTTTAATATCCACATCTTTCACAGCATTTTGCTCTTCATCCATCTGCCTTTCCCATGCGGGGAAGTCAGGTGTCGTGAAGAGGTGGTTCGTATATTTTTTACAGGAGGTCGTTCGATGTACGTGAAATTGGTCATGTGCGTGTCGCTTCTCGTATCGTTTCATTCACAATCTTTTTCACAGGAAGAAGGAGAAAAGACACAGCCGTCCGCCAAAGCCGTGTTCGGTGCCGTCAGGGTCACCCACTATTACCTGCATGAGTACGTGGGCCGGGGGCACTATACGTTCACGGACGAGGAGGGGGAGAGGTTCAAGGAACTCGAGGAACGGATGGAGAGGGTTTCGAGACAAACGGAGAAAGGAAAAGGCTTCACCGAAGACACCGACAGTGCGATTCGCGAGTTACACAAAGATTTCCTGACTTTCTTGAAGGAAGTTATTAAGAATATCCCCCTCGAATCGTTCCTCCCGCGGGAGGACGGCTACGCGGACGTCTCTCCCGAAGAATGGCTTCAACAAAAAAACGGCTACCCGGATGGAACGTTCCGCGGTGACTATGGGCCGAGCCGCGGTTATTCAGATCTAACCGCGAAGTTCGAAAAGGAGAACCTGCAGAGAAAGCTTGAGGAAAAAGATTGGGAAATCACGGCATATAAGCGTGTTCTCTCACGGCAGTGGTGGGTGAATCTATTCGGTATCGTGCTCTCGGTCGCCATACTGATCATCTCGTTCGTTATTTACTGGAAAAGCGGCGACGTCATCCAGGAAATGGGGAAAGAGCGTACGCAAAGTTGGACTTCCGAAGACTATCGACGGACGTTTGCAAAGAATGCGTACTTTGCCGTCATGATCACCGCGTGCGTCTTTGCCTTCGTCGCTACCGGCGTCTTCTTATTATTCTGCGTTTTCGGGATCCTCGATGTGTCTCAACGTGTCGAGTAGGAAACGGACCACTCTCACAACAACATCGTCGGCTCCCTAGGGCGCCGACGATTTCTTGTGCGCGTTTACCGCTGATTCGGCGGGATGCCGTAGTACTTGAAGAGGAACGCCGACATCTCTTTGAAGAGCGGAGCCGCCGCGGTGGCGCCGTGCACCGAGCCCTTCGGTCGGTCGAGCTTCACGAGGATGATGAACCGCGAGTTCGGCGAGGGGTCATACCCGACGTACGACGCCACGGTGGAGCCCGTACCGGTTTCGTAGCGGCCGCCCGGACCGGCGATCTGCGACGTACCCGTTTTGCCCGCCACGATGTACCCAGCTGGTTTACCAGCGACTGCGAAGCCCTTCGTGGCCGAGCTGACCATCATTGCCGTGAGCGTCTCCGCGGTCTGCGGCGTGATGACCTGGTCGATCACGGTCGTCTCGGTGTAGACGACGCTGCCGTCCGGATGCACAACGCGGTCGACGATCGTGGGACGTATCAACTTGCCGCCGTTTGCAAGCGCGGCCGACGCGACGACCATCTGCAACGGCGTGGCCGACACACCTTGGCCGAACGACGACGTAGCGAGCAACGCGTCACTCCACTCGCGCCAGGGGTGCACTTCACCGGGGAGTTCGTCTTCCAGTTCGATGCCCGTGATACGGCCGAAGCCGAAACGATCGAGCATGCGTGCAAAAAGCTTCGCGCCGAGCTTGCCTGAAATATGCGTCATGCACGTGTTGATCGAATATTCGAGGCAATTCGTCATGTTCACGAGGCCGTAGAAATTTCGGTCGTTGTTGTAGATTTCGCGACCGTCCTGGAGCTGCACAGGCTCCAAGTCGAGGTAGGTATCACTCGGAACGATTTCGCCCTGGTCGATCGCGATCGCCATCGTGATCGGCTTCATGACCGAGCCCGGCTCGTAGATTTCCTGCGTCGTGCGGTTGAGGTACGCGCCGACGCCGATGTTGTTTTTGAACTTGAGCCACGTGCCGCTGAGCGCCGTCGGAAAGAGTTCGTGGCGGAAGTGCTCGCCGACATAGAGGTAGTAGCGCGCGAGGTCGTGCAAGTCATACCGCGTCTCGAGCTCCGTCAGGCTGCCTTGGATCTCTTGCGAGAGCGTCGTGCGGCCGGACGCGGTGAACACGTTGCGAATGTAATCGCGCACGATGCGGACGTTCGTCGAAGGTTCGTAGACTTCGACGACGATTTCCTGCTCCTTTTCGAGCGTCAGCTGGATCGGCTCTTGTTCGTAGACGCCCGCGTACTCGCCGCGGTCGAAAAGGGGAGCATTGGCCATCGAGATCACGCGACCCGTCATCGGGTCGAGCACGATGATCTGCGCGCTTTCGGCGTTGTAGCGATCGATGCCTGTCTGCGCGATGCGCTCGGCTTCTTTCTGCACGAACGGGTCAATCGTGAGGACGATCGTATCGCCGTCCTTCGGGTCGACGATCGTCTGGTCGGCCGTGAGGATCTGCCCGCCGGTCGGCACTTTCACCGTGCTGATCTTTCCCTCGCGGCCGCGCAGTTGCGCGTCGTACGTGCGTTCGACGCCGTACTGTGCCTCTTGGCTCACGTTGAGGAACCCGACGACGTGCGAAGCGATCGTGGGGTCGGGGTAAAAACGCCAGTGTTCTGAAATGAGAGCGATGCCACCAAGCGGATCAAAAATACGCTCGGCCTCGGCGGGCGACGCGGATTCGGATCGCTTCTCGTTGGTCGCTTTGAGCGAATCGAGTTTACGCTGCTTGATCTGCAACGAAAGTTCGGGCGTGAGCCGGCGCATGACGGCGACGTAACGAAGAGGACGACTTTTCAGAATCGCGCGAAGCCGCTCGGGGTCGTCGTTGAGCGCGGTGGAAATTTGCTTCAGGATGGAAGACAAACGCGTCTGATCGAGCTCTTCCGGGTTCGCCCAAATCAGGCCCGATTCATCGTTCACCGTCACGCCGGGAATACGCAGATCGGCGACGGCTTTCAATTCGGGCTTCGTGGCACCGTATTTCACGGGGGCGAAGACGACGCGCTTCTCCGAGACCCTACGCTCGATGTCGCGCGCGAAAAGCCTGCGCGCTTCGGTGAGATCGATATTCACGGGCGGAGGCGCCGCGTCACCCAAGTCGGTCGGAAGCAATTCGAAGAGGGGACCGGCCGACACCTGCTTCAGAGTTCCGAGCGGATCGTAGGCGGGTTTATACGGCGACTCGGGAAACGAAATAAGCTCGCGCGGGCACTCGGGACCGCCGCCGGAACATTCTTCATGGGTGCGGGGCGTCAGCAAAATGTCGGCGAGGGTCTCGGCAACGAGGGTCGGGTTACTCGTGCTGACGGGATCGACGTACACGAGGTCGAGCGTCGTGTTCGTAGCGAGGATCGAGGTCTCGTTGGTCTTGCTATTGAGGGCGCGGATCTCGCCGCGCTGGGCCGGCAACGTCACGCCGCCGTAGTGCTGCTCTTGGGCGGCTTCCGCATACGCCGTCCGCTTGATGACCTGGAGCTCTAACAGGCGTGAGACGATGAGCAATCCGAACACGAGAAAGAACCCGTGCACGAAGACCATTCTCTGCAGCAGCAAGCGCTTTTTTTGAGTTTCGCTCTGCTGGTAGAACCGGGTCATCAACATGGGCCACGACGATAGCACGGAGGCCCCGAATGTGATATACTATGGGGATGGCAAATCTCGATCCCGCAACCGCCAACGGAGAGGAACTTCTGGCCGCTATCCAAGCGTTCGCGGTCGAAAATGGCGCGTCCGACATCCATACGTCGCCCGAGCGCGACGGCGTGCGCTTCGAAGTGCGCCTCGATGGCCTTCTTCGCCCGATCCGCACCGTGACGAAGCAGGACTACGAAGCGTTCGTCCGCCAGGTGAAGTTCGAGAGCAAGCTGAAACTGAACATCCAGAACATTCCGCAAGACGGCCAGTACAACTTCGCGCACGCAGATCGCCGAGTGAACGTTCGCGTTGCAACATTGCCTACGCGTTTCGGCGAAACGATCACGCTGCGCTTCCTCGACCCCGCACGCGGCATCCAACCGCTCGCGACGCTCGGGTTCCCGGCCGATGTCGAAGCCGCCCTGCAGAAGATCGCGACGCTGCCGCACGGTCTCGTGCTCGTCACGGGCCCCACCGGCTCGGGTAAGACGACGACGCTCTACGCACTGCTTCAGTCGCTCATCGGCACGGCCCGCAACATCATCACGCTCGAGGATCCGGTGGAATACGAAATAGCCGGTATCGTGCAGAGCGAAATCGATCCGGATCACGGGTTCACGTTCGCGTCCGGCCTACGCTCCGTCCTCCGTCACGACCCGAACGTTATCCTCGTGGGCGAAATCCGCGATCTTGAAACCGCGCAGACCGCCATCGACGCCGCACTCACGGGTCACTTGGTGCTTTCGACGCTCCATACGAACTCGGCGATCGAAGCGATTCCGCGCCTTCTCTCCATGGGTGTATCGCCCTACACGTTCGCGCCCGCCCTTCGCGCGGTGCTCGCCCAGCGTCTGGTGCGCACGTTGAAGCCCGAACTCCGCGGCAAGAGCTACGACCCGGCGGACCCCGCTAGCTATGAAGGGCGCATGTGCCTCCCCGAACTCCTGACGGTCACGCCGGCGCTGCGCGACCTGATCCTCACGCAGGAACGAGAAGACCTTCTCGAGGCCCAGGCTCGCAAAGACGGCTATCTGACGATGAAGGAATGGGGCAAGGCACTCGCGGAGCAGGGGATTACGTCCCAAGAAGAAGTCTCGCGCGTCACGGGTTGAATACATTCCATGATCTTGCGAACGAAGCGGGTTGGCCGTACGATTTTTTTCCATGTTGCCTCGCTATCGCCAGCGCCGCGGTCCCTACGCGCTCGCCGAACCCCGACACAGGGGCGGCGCCATCCGCCGCATCATCGTCCTCGCGATCATCGCGTTGGCGTTGTACTTCCTTATACGCTGGGTTCTCGGCGCCATGGGCGTCGGCAACCAATTGGAACGCCGCGCGGTGAACCTCGACGTCGAACAGCGGTCGAACGTGACCGTTTCGCTGGAAGGCGGCCTCATGCAACGAGCGGACGGACGGTTGAAACTATGGGCGAACGACCGCGTCGTCACGAACGCCGGAGGACATGCGCTCTTGAATTTCTTCGACGGCACGGTGATTCGCCTCGACGAACAATCCGAACTGCGCATCGACGAAAGCAACGAAGGACAAGATGAATCGGAACTTGCGACAGCGGTCCTTCGCGGTGCCTTGTGGGTCCGCACGCCGGATATGGAATCGTTCAGCGGTGCCATCGTGCGCGCCATCGCAACGGAAAACTACGTCGCGTACCTCCCGTCCGATGCGGACGTGGTGCTCGGCGCGCGGACGGTGCTTGTCTTCAGCGGAGACGGCGACGGAGTGCGCGTGGAAGCGGACGGCGCGGACGCGGTGGTGATCGGCGAAGGCCAGCAACTGACAGTGCCCGAAGAGTCCGCGTTCGACGGCGATCTTCGCCGCTACCGCAGCGCGATGGATCCGCTCACGGTCCGCAGGGCATTCATCGAAGAGAGCCGGTCGATCCCCGAACTGACGGGCACGACGCCGGGTGAAGAAACGCCGCCGACGGACGTGAACCTCCTAACGGTCGACACACCGGCCGACGGCCAGACCGTCACTGGCAGCACGGTGCGCGTGCACGGCAAGGTCGGCGCGCGCGTCGAACGCGTCCGCGTGAACGGCTACCCGGCGACGATCAACCGCACGCAGGGCACCTACGCGCAGGAATTGGCGATGCCCGCGACCGAGACATTCACCATCCGCGTGGAAGCCCTCGATACGACGGGCGTCGTGGTTGTGCAGCAAGAGCGCACGGTGAAGCCCGCGTCCACCGCCGCCGTCACTGCGCCGTCGATCCTCAAACCGGGCAAGAACGGCGAAACAGTCCGCACGAAATCGGAAGAAATCGAGATCAACGGCACCGCACCGGCAGGCACCGCAGCGATATACGTGAACGACTACAAGCTGCAGCTCTTCCGCGCCGGCGACGACGACTGGAGCTACCTCGCGAGCGTCCGCCTCACGAACCTCAAACAAGGAAGCAACGTCTTCAACGTGATCGCAGAGAACGCATCGGGTACGCGCAGCGCGGC
>CAYGDM010000052.1:0-3381 GCA_964348685.1 uncultured Candidatus Peribacteria bacterium
CGAGACGCATTTGAAAGACGGCCAGAACATTTCGCAGGGCGACCCGATCGGCAAGAGCGGGCAGTCCGGCTTCTCGACGGCGCCGCACCTGCACTGGACGTTCAAGCTCATGGACGGGAAGAAAGTGCTGAACAAAGACAACGGCTACGACGGCGCGATCGACGTCACCGAACTCACCCGCCTCTGGCAGGACCAGAACCTCCGGCAGCACGCGATCTACACAGACTTCGCGAAAGAGTACTTGGCGATGGAATTTCCGGCGAACCAGTACCTGAAGAATCCGGCACTCTCCTAACCCCTCTCCCCGTTCCGCGCCGCGCAACGACCCTCTCCCGTCGGGAGAGGGTGGCGCTTCGAGCGCCGGGAGAGGGGTTACATGAAGGCTCTCATCATCGCCGTCACATCCATAATCTTCACCTCCTCGACCGCCGTCGTCTCCTTCCCCTGCCGGGGCACCAAGCGCTCGTAGAAGTGCGGGATATCCTCGCGCTGGTAGAGCACTCCCGTGGCAATGGTCTTCGACGTATCCACGGCTAAGGCACGCGCTTTCGCGAAGTCCGACGTGTCGTGATTCTGGACAGGCGTACAACGCTCCAAGAGGTATTCGTGCGTCGCGAACTTGTTCCACGTGGGGCACGCTTGGAGCAGATCGACGAACGCGAAGCCGCGGTGCTTGAGCGCCGCCTTCATGATCTCGGTCATCTGCGGAATGTTTCCGGAGAAGCCGCGCGCGACGAATGTGGGCTGTAATGAAAAGACGAAGTCCATGCTCGGGAGCGTGTGCTCCGGGATGCCGTTCGGGGACGTGTTCATCGGAGTGTCCTGCCACGTGAGGCTCGATGCCTGGCCGAGGGTCAGGCCGTAGTTCGCGTTGTTGTGGAGGATAAACACGATCGGGTAGTTGCTGCGGATCGCGTGCACCAGGTGGCCGACGCCCTCGGAGAAGCTGGCGCCGTCGCCGCCAAAGGCCATCACGGGCAGCTTCGGGTTCGCAAGCTTCGCGCCCGCTGCGAAGGGCAACACGCGGCCATGGAGGCCGTGGAACCGATAACCGAGAAGTTTGTCGGAAGCGTTACCATGGCAGCCGACGTCGTAGCACAAGAGCACGCCGTGGGGCGCGATGCCGCTCTCGATGAGCGCCCGTTTGGTCGCGGTCCAGATGCCGTAGTCGCCGCAGCCGTCGCACCACGTGCACTTGTTGGTGCAGGCATAATCACCCATCGTCGGGGCGCCGGTGTGGAGGGAAATCTTCTTCATGGCTGTGGAGCAAAGGGATCCTCTTCCTGTTCGATCTCGTACGACGGATCGGTGAACGGATCGAACGGGTTGAACGACGTAATGCCGAAGAGCGCGTCGACGTCGGCCGTGCGGGTTTCCGTTCTAACGTACGCCATGCCTTCGTTGAACACCTCGTACGCGACGATGTTAATGCCCGGCGTCGGGAACGAGACGCCCTGGCCGCTGTCCTTCGATGAGAGAAACGTGAGTGGGGCTTGGACGGAATCGATCACCACGTGCGCCCCCGCGACCAGATCGATCGCTTCGAGCGAACGCCCCGTGACGCCGACGTACACAATGAAGCGACGGTCGGACGATTCGATACTGCCACCGGGAGACGCGAAAATGGACGGCAGTTGACGCATCGTGCCGCTGAGCACGTCGGCCACGAACACCTCGGGGCGGAACGCCCCCTGCAGAGTGCCGCCGCGCAACGTCGCGCGCCCGCTATGCAACACCGCGCGCGCGGTCCAGGAATTTTCCGGTTGACCGTCCGGAAACGGCTGCAGGAAAATCGGATCGAGCGGGAACCCGACGCGCCCGAAGGGGTTCGCGTCCGTCACGAGCAGGCATGACCCTCCAGCATCATCCACGCCGTACAAATCCTGGCGGAAGATATTCGTTTTCGATGGCATCAGCACGTCGACAAACGTGCGGATCTCGAGATGGCTGGGAGACGTCGCGCACCCCGCGGTGAAGAGGGGCGTCGTGACCACTCCCTCCGCGAGGAGCGATCGGTACAGCATCTGTGCCACGGCGCCACGACTGAGCGCCGCTTGAAGCGGTGTCGCTTTCGCGCCGAACACCTGGTCGTACGACACGATGTCGATGAGCAGCGCGGTCGTGAGGTACGGCGTATACCATGCACTCGGATCGAGGCCTCGTTTTTGGCTTTCCCCCGCGGGTGCCGCCGGGTACCCACGCACGTTCGCGAGCATCTTCAACGCTTCGACGAACGTCACCGGGCGCTCGGGGCCGAACGTCCCATCGGGGTAACCCTGCACCCACCCCTGCGCCACGGCGTAGCAGACGTACCGCGCGAACCATTGGTCGGCAACGTCAGGGAAACAGTTGCCGTACTCCACGGCGAGAGGGTCGTCACCGTGAGCCTCCACAAGCACTTTCAAAAGCTCCGCGCGGTTGATCGGGAACGAGGGGCGAAATTGACCATCGGCATACCCGCCGAACACGCCCTCGCGCTGCAGATACTCGATCGCGCGGCGGGATTCATGCGTGGTCGGCACGTCGCTGAACGCGGACGCCGTGAGTGGCGCGAGGATCAAGCCGATGAGGAGGAGCGAACGTTTCATGCGAGGAGCGCGTGGATGGCCGGAACCATTTCGTCGACGAAGAACGGCCGGCCGTCGTACTTGTGAATCAACTCGGGAACGTCGATGCCGTCGCTCTTGAGCAGCTGCTTGAGCTGGCCCTGGTAATTCGCCTCCACGCAGGCCGCGCGTTTGGACGACGCGAGAATCTTCTTCAGCGTGTCCGTCTTGAGGGGCCAGAGGAATTCGTAATGAACCACGGCGATGCGCAGGCCCGAGAATTTGGCGTCCGTCAGCGCATCGAGCACCGGCCCCTTCGCGCTGCCCCAGGTCACGAGCGCGAGATCGAACGTCTTCGCCTTCTCCGCACCATACACAGTCGGCTCGGGGAGCGCGGCTTTCAGCGCCTCGCCCTTGCGCATGCGCTTTTCCATCTGCTGCCGCGCGTTGTCGGCGGTCTCATCGACCGATCCGTCCGGACCATGTTCGTCGCCCTGGGCCACGTAGGTCGCGGCAGGACTACCCGGCAACCAGCGTTTTGAAATGCCGTCTTTCGCTTTCGGATCGTAGCGGTCGGTCGCCACGAGCTTCGCGAGCGCGGATGCATCGGCGATGAGAGCACCGCGATCGAGCGTCGTCTTTTTCTGGTCGAAGGCCGCGTGCGTGTAGAGCGCCTCAGCGCACTGCTTGTCGGTCATCATGATCACGGGGATCTGGAACCGCTCGGCATAATTGAATGCTTCGGGCATCAGGCGGAATGCATCTTCGGCGTCCGACACCGACAGCACCAACCGCGGGAACTCTCCATGACCGCTGTAGATAGCCAAAAATAGGT
>CAYGDM010000052.1:3391-7675 GCA_964348685.1 uncultured Candidatus Peribacteria bacterium
GGTTTTAGATGATGGCATTGAGCGAGAGCGTCTCGGTCATGAGGTCGAACCCGCCGCCGGAGGTACCGGTAGCCGCACGCGTGCCCATGAACATCGCCCCGCTCATCATCTGCGCCGCGGTGATCTCGTCTTCGGCCTGCTTCACGACCATACCGGTTTCGTTCTGATGGTCGGCGATGAACGTGAGCAACGGCGACGACGGCGTCATCGGGTAGCCGGCGTAAAAGCGGCAGCCCGCGTGCACCAACCCGAGGCCCATCGCCTGCGAGCCGGTGACGAGCAACGTGTTTTTCCATTTTTTCTCGGCCTTCGGGAGTTTCACAGCGAGGTCGCCGGCGGATTCTTCACAATACGCGATACCCGCGTCGATGCATTCCAAATTTTGCTTCACGAGCTCTTCGCCTTTGTGCGAGAACTGCTTCCGCACTTCTTCTCGCAGATCGTCGTGGTCGCGCCCGAGCAGGTGCCACACCACCGACGTGATCAGCACGTTGCCCAACATCGGCTTCGCATGGAGCTTTTTCAGGATGTCATCACTCGGCAGATAGAGCGTCGTGATCTTCTGCTTCTTGATGAACGCGGCATCTTCTTTGGACCATTCCCAATCACCCGTCTGATGCACGAGGATGCCGCCAGTCTTGAGATCGCGTAGGTTTTTTTCGAGGCCGTGATGGTTGAACGTCACGAGGATGTCGACGAGCAATTCGCTGCTTTGAATTTCTTCCGAAGACACGTCGAGCTGGTAACTGCTGTGGCCGCCCTTGATGAGCGACATGTACTCGCGATACCCGAACACGCAATACCCCGCACGCTTCAATCCCTTCGCGACCATCTCGCCGACCGAGTTCACGCCCTGGCCCTGCGCGCCAACTATTTTAAGTGAACGCCTAATCATGCGAGTAGCGTGGAAAGTTTCTTCGCCCATGCCTTCACGACCTCTTCTTGCCCGTACGGTTCGTTCACGATTTTCAAACGCTCGCCGAGCAACACGCCGCCGTGACTTTCAACAAACTGCTGCAGGTGATCGCCCGCCTTCGCCGTGTACCGATAGCGCGCATCACCGAGCGCAACGATCGCCACCTTCTTTCCTGCCAGATCGATGTCCTTCGCCTTCTTCATCAAAAACTCCTGCATATGCGGGTTGAGCTGGCCTTCGACGCCGCCCGTATTCCACGTGCCGCTCGCGAGGAGCAGCGCGTCGCAGTCGAGCAACATGGCCGGCGTAGCGTGTTCCACACGCGATACGACAACGTCCGCGCCGTGCCTCAATGCATCGGCAATATGCCCCACGACGTATTCCGTGTGGCCGGAGGTGGAGGCGTAGACGATCAGGAGCGTGGGCACGGAAGTCATTCTATACGTACGGCCGCATAAACCGCAGCCATTAGACAAAATGGGCCGAAAAAGGTATAATAAGGCGATGTCCACCAACCCCGAACGTCGGCCGGAGGAGAGAGCGTTCAACAACGACGACCGCGGCGGAAACCGCGATTCCGTCAGCGGCGCCATTCGACGGATCGGGGCGAGGCAAAAGGTAAGGGACTATCTCTTTTTCCATGATCCATTCCTCATGGCCGATGGGGCAAACGCGAATCTTCAGGCACGGAAAGCTCGTTTGGAAAGCGAACGAACCGCGCTGCGGGACGATGCCGAGACAGCGGTCAACATACTGCGCGGCCACATCCTCGATGCCTTGCTCGCGGGCAACGCCGTGACATACGACGACGCCAAGCGCATGGCCGACGAAGACACGCGCATAGATGCCTTGGACAGCAAGCAACTCGGCGACGAGTTCTTGTCGTTTATGAAAACACTTCGTATGTTCGACCTCATCATCGCTTCTCCTTCCCACCTATGACGGACATTCCGCAGAACCAGTCCGACAAGACGCCGGAGAATCTGTCTCCTCTTCCCACGGCGGACGAGATCGAAGCGCGCTTCGGCCCCGAAGCCAAGAAGCAGTGGGAAGGCCTCACGAACGACGTGCGAAAGCGCGCGATGCTGCGACAGTTCGAAAAAGCCGCAACCATTCCGGAAGAAGACGTCGTCGCGGCAAGAACCGAAGCGGTCGAAGACGCGATGCGTTTGCTGATCGACGAACACGAGACGTTCATACGCACGAACGGCGCGGAAGCGGCGCTGAAGGGACACAGGGAACGATACGAAGCTGACGTCGCGAATTTCTCGGACCCCCTGCAGATCGCCACGCGCGTTCTGCAGATGCATGTCATCGACCAGCTTCTGCGCGATTCCGGCTACATCGATTTCAGCGACGTACGCGACACTGTCCTCGCCGATCCGCGATGCGCGCCGATCGCGCCCAGTATCCAGCGCATGTATCTCGAATGCGTCAAAATTTTCATCGAACGCGGAATGATGAAACGTGCAACATTCGACGATGACGAATGACCCTCCTCTCTCCAAAATCAGTGGCCGTAATCGGTGCGAGCACGCAACCGGGCAAGGTGGGGCACGATATTTTAAATAACCTCGTCACCGAGGAATTCAAAGGAAAGATCTACCCGGTGAACCCCAAGGCCGATGCGATCCTTGGCGTGAAGTGCTACCCCTCGGTGAAGGATATCCCCGGCGAGGTGGAGCTGGCCGTCATCGTCATCCCCGCCCCGCTCGTGCCCCAAGCCTTGAGGGACTGCGGCGAGAAAGGCATCACAAACGTCGTCGTGATTTCCGCGGGCTTCAAGGAAGTGCACACGCCGGAAGGCGCCGCGCTGGAAGAAGAGATCAAAGGCATCGCGCGCGGCCAAGGCATCAACCTGGTCGGCCCCAACTGCCTTGGTATCCTCCGCCCCTCGCGCAACATGAATGCGTCGTTCGCGAAGGGCATCCCGCCCGTCGGCAACGTGACGCTCATCAGCCAGTCGGGCGCCACCGCCGTCGGCATCATGGACCTTGCCCCGGGGCTCGGCCTCGGCTTCGCGTCGGTCTTCTCGATCGGCAATAAGAGCGTGATGAACGAGTCGGACTTTTTGAAGCTGTGCGCGGACGACGACGAAACGCACGTCATCGGCCTCTACCTCGAAAGCATCGAAGACGGCCGTAGATTCCTGGAAACCGCATTATCCGTCACGCCGAAGAAACGCGTCGTGCTGCTGAAGTCGGGCGTCTCGGAACACGGCAAGAAGGCGGCCGCCTCTCACACCGGCGCCCTGGCCGGCTCCGACGCCGCGATCGACGCGCTCTGCGTGCAATCGGGCATCCGCCGCGCGCGGAGCATGGAGGAATTCCTCGATCTCCTCTGCACCTTCAGCCACCAACCGCCGCTGCTCTCCGACAACATCGCCGTCGTCACCAACGCCGGCGGACCGGGCATCCTCGCGACGGACGCCTGCGAACGAGAAGGGCTCGCGTTGCCCCAGCTCTCGCCGAAGATCCTCAAAACCCTGAAACCCGCGTTGCCGGAGACGGCGTCGATGGGCAACCCGATCGACCTGATCGGCGACGCGAAGACCGACCGCTACGAAGCGGGCCTCCTGGCCTGCTGCGAAGACCCCACCATCGACGGCCTTGTCGTCATCCTCACGCCGCAGATCATGACCCCGAGCGAGGAGATCGCCGATGCAGTGATCCGCATCATGAAACCGGCGCCGCTCATGCCGGTCGTCGCGTGCTTCATCGGCGGCTCGCTCGTGGAGCGCGCACGCACGAAGCTCCGCGCGCATGGCATCCCCGTGTTCGACACACCGGAACAGGCGGTCCGCGCGATCGCGGCGTTGCGCGTCCCCGCGGTGAAAGGAGCACCTGCCGCATGCGACCCGAACGGACGCCGCGCCAAAGCTGAAGCGATCATCAACGGCACGCACGGCCTGCTCCCCGAAGACAAAACCCAGGAACTCTTTTCACTCTTCGAACTGCCAACCTTGAAGCAGTCGGTCGCGCGTTCGCCCGATGAAGCAGCGACCATGGCGGCCGCGATCGGCTTCCCTCTCATCGCGAAAATCAGCTCAAAAAACATTCTCCATAAGACCGACGTCGGCGGCATCGCCGCGAACCTCAAGACGGAAGACGACGTGCGCACAGCCTTCGCAACGATCATGGCGAACGTACAGAAAAACGCGCCCCACGCCGCGATCGACGGCATCCTCCTGCAGCAGTACCTGCCCGCCGGCGACGAATTCATCGTGGGTGGGCTCAGCGACCCAGCCTTCGGCCCTATGGTCATGGTCGGCCTCGGCGGCATCTACACCGAACTCTTCCGCGACACGTCATTCCGCATCGGGCCAGTATCGTCCGCGCAGGCATACGACATGCTCGACGACCTCAAAG
>CAYGDM010000053.1:0-6000 GCA_964348685.1 uncultured Candidatus Peribacteria bacterium
GAACTCGTTGGTGTGGCCCAGGATCGTTTCGCCCGGCGCCATGAGGATCACCTTGTCGTCCGGCGAGATGCCTTCCCACTCGATGTCGTATTTCTTGAAAATATCCTTCGCTTTTTGAGCTCGTTTGGCTTCTGTGCCCCACACGCGGTCGAGGTGTGTCTTGCTGTAGATGTTGAAGACGTTTTCGAAGTGCTTGGGGTGCTGCTCGACGTAGAACCATTCGCCGAGGGTGACGTCGTAGCTCGAGGTCGCGAGGTTTTGCCGTTCAAACGGAGCGATCACGACGGATCCTTCTTTCATGTATTCGATGATCTTCTTGTCGGATAAGGCCATGGCCGGGAGTGTACCCACGCGCTACACTATCGGCAACGTTCCACCGCACTTCCATGGCATCACTCTCGCAGATGAAAGACCTGTTCATGCTCCAGCGCGAAGCGAAGCGCATCAAGAAAGAGCTCAAGAACGTCCACGTCGAGGCACAGGCCGAAGGCGTGCTCGTGGTCGTTTCGGCCGAAATGGAAGTGATCGACGTCACGGTCGATCCGTCCACGCCGATCGAGAAGTCGGGCGCGCTGTTTAAAGATGCCGCCAACCGCGCGTTCAAGAAGGCTCAGCTCGTCGCGGCCGAGCGCATGCAGCCCGTGATGAACCAGATGGGCATGGGCGGCAATACCGCGGCGTAACCTTTCTTTATCCTTCATGAATTTCGAACGACGCGAGTTTCGCGGCCAGAAAAAGACTCGGAAATTGCCGTTCATGTTGATCGGCGTTATTTTTGTTCTCACGGTCGCTGCCATAACCCTTTGGTTCCGTGCCGCTCTAGGGCCTGTGGATTCATCCACGAGCGCTCGCGTGTCCGTCGTGATCCCTTCTGGTGCCACTTCAGGCGAGATCGCCACGCTCTTGAAACAGGCGGATGTTATTACGGGGAGAGACGTGTTCCTCTTGTACATTCGTTTCTCGGGGCGCGACCAGTCATTGCGTGCTGGGTCGTACGTGCTCGGTTCGTCGATGACCATGGCAGAGGTCGTCGATGTTCTCACCGGCGGCGCTGCGGGCGAAGTGAGCATTACCATTCCGGAGGGGTTCACCGTCGCAGATATCGACCGGATGATGGCCGCGAAGGGATTCGCTGCGACCGGCGCGATTATTGCATGCGCGAAGACGTGCGATTTCTCGGCGTTTACATTTTTGCCGGCGTCGTCGGATGGCCCTGGCGGACGTGTGGAAGGATACCTCTATCCCGATACGTATTTCGTCGGTGGCGAAGCGAGCGATCCGCAGGCGCTGCTCTCGCGTTTGCTATCGACGTTCGACGCGAAGGTGACGCAGGGGCTTGCGGCGGAGATCGCGGCATCTGGCAGGCCGCTCCACGAGATCATGACGATGGCATCGCTCATCGAAGAAGAGGCGGCGAACGATTCCGAGCGCGCGATCATCTCCGGCATTTTATGGAAACGTCTCGACGAGGGGATCGTCCTCGGGGTCGACGCCGCTGTTCGCTACGCGGTGCAGAAAGAACCCCGTGAGCCGTTGACGCGCGCCGATCTCGAGAGTGATTCGCCCTACAACATCCGCGTGCGTGCCGGGTTGCCGCCGGGGCCGATCGCGAACCCGGGTTTGGCCAGCATCGAAGCGGCGCTGAAGCCTGAGGCGAGCCCGTACTACTACTATCTGCATGGTACCGACGGGCAGATCCGTTATGCTCGTACGAATGATGAGCATAATCAGAATAAGGCCAAATACCTCAACTGACGCTAGAGGCTTGGCATAGCGCTAAAAGCCGTTTCGTGGTACAATAAGGAGAAAGACACATACACTTTCTTTATGGTCCTCCCCGAAGGAAACAGACACACCCACAGGCTCAAAATCGGCGTCATGGGATCGGCGTCCGGCCCCCAGACGGAGGATCCGCTTGCCCGCGAGAAGGCTGAAAAGATCGGAGCGGAAATCGCGCGCCGCGGTCACATTTTCATCAACGGCGCGTGCCCCGGCTTGCCGAACGACGCGTTGCTCGCCGCCCAGACGGCGGGCGGCTTCACGGTCGGCGTGTCGCCCGCGTTCTCCGAGTACCAGCACGTCCACGAGTACCTCTCGCCGCACGACCATGACCTCATCATCTACACGGGCCTCGGCTTCATGGAGCGCGACATCATCAACAGCCGCTCCGCGGACGGCGTGGTGATTATCGGCGGCGGCATCGGCACCTTGAACGAATTCACGATCGCGTACGACGAAGGCCGCCCGATAGGGATCGTCACGAACTCCGGCGGCATCAGCAACCACATTCCGCACATCGTGGAAGAACTCTGCAAGCGCGAGATTCCGCCGAACATCGTGTTCGACGACGATCCGTCGGTGCTTCTCGACAAATTGGAAGTTGCGATCCGCGCTTTCCCGTTGCCGCTCGTGAAAGACGAACGCGTCACGAAGCACGGGATTCCCGGATGACCACTCACTCATCATCGTCTTTCTCCGTTCCCTTCGTCGTCCAACGGATCGGCGTGCCTTCGAACGCGAAGTTCGAGCGCAGGTTGTTTTCCAGGTAGCGCAGGTCCGAATCGCGGATGGCGGACGGCTTCTTGGAGAAGAGCACGAACGTCGGCGGGAGGTCCTTCGCCTGCGTCACGAACTTGCACTTGGAGACGCTTCCGGGCGCGCGCGGCGAGACGTTCTCGAACCAGCGGAGGAGTTCCTTCGTCGGGATGCGGCGCAGGCGGTTGCGCGCGACGCTCTCGAGGAGGGGGAACAGTTTCGGCAAACCGATGCGCGTTTTGGCCGACGTGAAGAGGATCGGCGCGTACATGCAGAAGCGCAACTGGATGCGGATTTCGGATTCCTTCTCCAGGCGCTCCTCGACAGAGAGCTTATCGGCCTTGTTCACGAGGATCACGAAGCCCTTGCCCGCTTCGATGGCCGATGCAGCGATGCGCTGCTCCTGCTTGCTGACAAGTTCCGATGCGTCGATCACTAAGACGACCACGTCGCTGTCCTGCATTGCTTGGATGCTTTTCAAGCTGCTGATCGTGTCGATGTGGCCTTCGGTCTTGGTGCGGCGGCGCAGTCCGGCCGTGTCGACGAATACGTACTCGTTGCCTTCGTGGCGGATGATCGAGTCGGAGCTGTCACGCGTGGTGCCCGGAATGTCCGAGACGATGCGGAACGATACGTCTTTTTGGGTGTCGTTGAGGAGCGCGTTCACGAGCGAGCTCTTGCCGACGTTCGGTTTGCCGATGATCGCGATGCGCGGCGGGCGGACTTCCTCTTCGTTCGTTTCGACGACCTTCGCGAAATGGAGCTTCTTCAACTGGGCCTCGATGCGTTCGTCCAGGTCGTCCGTGTTGATGCGGTGCGCGGCGCTGACCCCGATCACGTCGTCGCCGATGTTTAACTCGTATGCCTGCGCAAGCTTCTCTTCCGTCACGTCCCAGTCGTCGCACTTCGTAAGCACGATGATCACCGGCACGTGGCGCTTGCGCTTCTTGCGCAGCATCTCAGCCACGTTGAAGTCGCTCGCAGTCAGTTCTTCTTTTCCGTTGATCGTGAAGAGGATGAGGTCGGCTCCTTCGAGGGCGATCATGGTCTGCGCGGCTACGTCGTCTTCCAGGTCGGCGTCTTGCGATCCGCCGCCGATGCCGCCCGTGTCGAGCAGCAGGTAGTCGACCTCCTCGCCCCGGACCCTGAAACTCACGTGGTCACGGGTCGTGCCGGGTACGTCGGTGACGATCGCGCGCCGTTTGCCGATGAGGCGGTTGAACAGCGTGGATTTGCCCGTATTGGGCCGGCCGATGATCGCGACGGTCGGGAGTTTGGCCATAGTCCGGGGCAGTGTAGCGGATGAATGGCCTTCTTGTCGGATAATCTCCCGTTTCTTCGATTCCTCGCTATACTCCCCGCATGCCAGAGTTTTCCTATGATCCGACGACGGTCGAGGCCAAATGGCGCAAAAAGTGGGAAGAGGCCGGAACCTATAAAGCCGACCTGAAAAAGGCCAAAAAGCCGTTCTACAATATGGCGATGTTCCCGTATCCGTCCGGGGACAAATTGCACGTTGGCCATTGGTACAACTACGCCCCGGCTGACAGCTTCGGGCGATACATGCGCATGAAGGGTTACGACGTCTTCGAGCCGATGGGGTTCGACGCGTTTGGGTTGCCAGCGGAGAATTATGCGATCAAAACGGGCGTGCCCCCGGCGGTGTCGATCAAGCAGAACGTAGAAAACATGATCGAGCAGCTCTCGCGGCTGGGATGCATGTACGACTGGGAGAAGACCGTGTGTACGACCGACCCCTCCTACTACCGTTGGACGCAGTGGCTCTTCCTGCAGATGCTGAAACACGACATCGCTGAGCGCCGCCTCGCGAACGTGAACTGGTGCCCCAAGGATCAGACGGTCCTCGCGCGCGAACAGTGCCAGGACGGGAAGTGCGAGCGCTGCGGTACCGACGTCATTCAGAAGCCGCTCACGCAGTGGTTCTGGAAGATCACGCAGTACGCCGACAAGCTGATTGATAACCTCGACGGCCTCGATTGGCCGGACAAGACAAAGACGATGCAACGCAACTGGATCGGCCGGAGCGAAGGTGCCGAGATTCATTTCGATATCGATGGCCACGATGAAAAAATCACGGTCTTCACGACGCGCGCCGACACCCTCTTCGGCGTGACATACGTCGTGCTCGCGCCGGAACACGCCCTGGTCGAAAAAATCACGAAGAAAGACCATTGGGGCGCCGTCGACGCGTACCGCAAAGACGTATCGAAGAAGACGGAACTCCAGCGTACGGATTTGAACAAAGACAAGGGAGGCATGCCCACGGGCGCATTTGCAGTGCACCCGGTAACGGGCGAGAAACTGCCGATATGGGTGGCCGATTACGTGCTCGCGAGCTACGGCACCGGCGCGGTGATGGCTGTACCGGCGCACGACGAGCGCGACTTCGCATTCGCGAAGGTTCACGCGCTCGGGATGAAGGAGGTGGTCAAAGGTCCTGAGGGCACCGAAATGCCCTATGGCGACGACGGTACGGCGGTAAACTCCGATTTCCTCGACGGTCTCGCGACGCCCGAAGCGACGAAGAAAATGATCGCGTGGCTCGAAGCAGAGGAGAAGGGCCGGGGCGTGATCCAGTATCGCTTGAAAGACTGGCTCGTTTCGCGTCAGCGCTACTGGGGCGCGCCGATCCCCGTTGTCTACGACCCGGAAGGCAACGCGCATCCCGTTCCGGAGAAGCACTTGCCGTGGCTGCTCCCGACAGACGTCGAGTTCAAACCGACCGGCGAATCGCCACTCAAGCTGAGTGCCGAGTTCAAGGAGCGCACGGAGAATATCTTCGGCAAAGGCTGGACACCGGAATACGACACGATGGACACGTTCGTGTGCAGCAGCTTCTACTATTTGCGCTATCTCGCCGAAGGTGATGAAAAGCACCTGGTCGATCCGACCGTTGAGAAACACTGGATGCCCGTCGGCATGTATATCGGCGGACCGGAACACGCGTGCATGCACCTGATCTACGCTCGCTTCGTCATGATGGCGTTGAAGGACTTCGGTGTCGTGTCGCACGAGGAACCGTTCCAGCGCTTGGTACACCAGGGTCTCATCACGAAAGACGGCGCCAAGATGAGCAAGTCGAAGGGGAACGTCGTGTCTCCCGACGAGTTCGTCGATCGCCACGGCGCCGACGTCTTCCGCATGTATCTCATGTTCATGGGTCCGTTCACGGACGGAGGCGACTGGAGCGACAGTGGTATCAAAGGCGTCGATCGCTTCGTGCAACGTTTGCATCGAATTCTTACGCAGCCCTCAGGAGAGGGAAAAAATCAGAGTACAAAAGTTGATCATAAGGACGTGCTGCGCGTGCTGCACGGCGCGATCAAACGCGTCACGGAGTCGATGGAGAAGTTGCAGTACAACACCGCGATCAGCGCGCTGATGGAATTGTTGAATGCCGTTGAAACGGCGGGAGGACTCTCGAACGAATCCGCGAGGACCTAC
>CAYGDM010000053.1:6010-7397 GCA_964348685.1 uncultured Candidatus Peribacteria bacterium
TTAAACTTTTGGCTCCGATGGCGCCGCACTTGTCCGAAGAACTATGGGAAGCGCTCGGTGGAGAGGGCTTCGTGATTAATCAAGACTGGCCGACGTTCGACCCCGCGATGCTCGTCGCCGACACCCTGACGATCGCCATTCAGGTCAGCGGTAAGCTCCGCGGCGACGTCACCGTCGCGTCGAGCGCGTCGAAAGACGACATCATCGCGGCCGCGAAAGAAAACGAGAACGTGAAGAAGTTCCTCGACGGACAGATGATCAAGAAAGAGATCTATGTTCCTGGCAAATTAGTCAGTTTTGTTATTTGAACAACCAGCTTGCCCTGAGCGACGAGCGAAGCGAGGAGTCGAAGGGTGAGCTTCGTGGTCTGATCAAGGTTTCAGTGCGTGGATGATCGTGAGAAGAGGCGCCAAGTCTTCATGAACGTTGATAGGTGTTTCGCGCGCGATGGTCTGTTCTATGAGTACCAACGCACCGAATGCGTCGGGGTCGTTTTCGACGATGTGGGAGATGTGCGCCTGCAGGAGTTCCTCATCGAATTTGTCACCCGCCATAATCCGTAGCAGGGATTGCATGGAAGGATGTTTGATCGCGGTTTTACGAACGAAATTTATCAATTGCATAACCCTCGCCACCGCTTGTTCCTGGGCTTCTTCGTATTTCTCATTTGCGCTGGTGGAACGCGTTTCCCATGACTGTACCATGGCCTGGGGGCCGGTCAGATGGGTTTTTTCACTCGATTCGATGCTCATGCCGCCATGGTGCTCTCGAGGCGGCGGCCGTGCAATCGTGTATGCTGCGTTTCGTGAACCGCACTCGGAAGCCAACGGCCATCGATTTCTCGTCGTTCGAGCGCTACGGCGCATGGACGGATCTCGACGCACTCAAAGAGATCAGTTCGAAGCCCCTGCGGAAGTCGCTGCGCGTGAATACGATGAAGATTTCCGTGGAAGATTTCGTCGCGGCCGCGGAGAAGAGGGGATGGCAGTTGCAGCCTGTGCCATGGTGCCCCGAAGCGTTCTTCATCGACCGCGAAGACCGCACGCGCGCGCTTGGTCGGGATCTGCTCCATCAAGTCGGGTGTTTCTACATGCAGGAAGCCGCGAGCATGCTGCCGCCCGCGCTCCTCGGTGTGCAGCCCGGCGAAGCCGTGCTCGATATGAGCGCCGCTCCCGGCAGCAAGACCACGCAGGTGGCCGCGACGATGGACGGCAGGGGAGTGATCGTCGCCAACGACGTGCAGGAAAACCGCCTCTGGACGCTGAAGACGAACATCCACCGCCTCGGCGCGACGAACGTGATCATCACGAAGAAAGTCGGCCAGTGGTTTGCGAAGCATATGACCGAGCGGTTCGACCGCGTGCTCTGCGACGCGCCGTGCACCGCG